>JALYZH010000112.1 GCA_030948945.1 Gemmatimonadota bacterium
TCGAACGCTTTCTGCTTCCGCCCGAGGGTCTCGTCGCGCTCGGCGTGGCATCGTACTACCAGGATTATCTGGGCGCGAGCGCGATCACAGTCGGCAACGAGTATGGTCTCCCCACCAACTACTGGGCATGGCTTGGCGGGCACCAGGTGCGGCGCGCCGGCTCGATATATCTAGCCGGGCAGGCATTCGCGATCCCCTTCCTGCTTTTCTTTCCGATGGTGACCGCCTGGGTTCTGCCGCGGGCCCAACGCTCCGCGTGGAAAACCATCGGCTACTCGATCATCTGCATCGCGTTGCTGCTCACCCTCACGCGGATGACGATCATCGTGGCGATGATCCAGCTGCTCTTGTTCATTCTGTTGCGGCGGCGTCCGGAATGGGCAGTCGCGGGCATCGCCGCCGCGACGATGGCTTTCCTCACAGCGCTGGTCGCGTTGCCCGGATTTCCAACGTTCGTTCTCAACACGCTCTCGGGCCAGGAGGCGAGTACGGCGGGTCACCTCACGAACTGGTCGAACGGGGTGCTGGCGTTCTTCGAGCAACCATGGGGATTCGGATTGGGAACGGCGGATGCAGCGGCTCTGCGATCGGGCCTCGAGAACATCACGGGCGACAATCTGTATCTCACCTACGCCGTCGAGATGGGACTCGCAGGAGTCGTTCTCCTGGTCCTAATCCTCGGCTCAATCATGGGCCACGCGCTGAATCTTCTCCGGAACGGGATCACGCCGGCCGAGCGGCGGATGGGCACGGCGATCTGGCTCGCGGCGATCGGACTCGCTATCAATGGAATGACGGCGGTCGTGTTCAATTCGATCACACTTGCATGGCTGTTCTTCTGGCTGGCGGGCTCCGCGGTGACACGGTCGCAACGGCTCGTTGCCCCTGGCTCGGCGGGGATCTCGGAGCTGCGACTGGCTCACATCGAGTAAGTCAACCGAAGACTGGTAAATCCGGGCTGTCCTTCCTGAGTGGCGGGTAACCGAGATCCTTCGCGTGGACGATGGGATTCTCCACCGGCCACTCGATCCCGAGGAGCGGATCGTTCCACAATACCCCACGTTCGTCGTCGGGTGCATAGAACTCCGTGCATTTGTAAGTGACATCGACGCCGTCCGACAAGGCGCAGAAACCGTGGGCGAATCCGGGCGGAATCCAGAGGGCGTTCATGTCGTTGTCATCGAGGGTGACGCCAACCCATTTTCCGAACGTCGGGGATCCGCGACGGATGTCCGCCGCGACGTCAAAGATCTTTCCACGTACCACCCGCACCAGCTTGCCCTGTGGACTGCGGAGCTGGTAGTGCATGCCGCGCAAAACCCCTTTCGACGATCTGCTGTGATTGTCCTGTACGAAGCGGGCTTCGATGCCGGCTTCCGCAAAGGTAGCTGCGTTGAAGGACTCGAGAAAGAAGCCGCGTTCATCCCAAAAAACCTGGGGGGTGACGATCAAAACACCTAGCAACTCTGTCTCGCGGATCTCGAGGCGCGATGACGTCACGGTCTGGCACCACGCGGCGTAGCGCGAGCCTCGCGCAACTTCTGCTCTACCACTTGCAGCATTTGGCTAACAGGAATCTCTGTAACGCTGTAGCTCGTTTTCGGGCGCGAACCCGCTTTCACGGCGCGCACCTGCTCGTGTCCTTCACCGAGCGGCAAATACCATCGATTGATCCAACGGAATATGGCGACGGTGGGCACACCCAACGCTCCGGCAATGTGCATTGGCCCGCTGTCGTTGCAGATGAGAAAGTTGCACCGCTGGATTAACGCCATCAGCTCGCGGATCCCGACCTTCGCGAGTACGACCCCGGGAACGTCTCCGAACGCCGCGCCGTATCCCGCCGGATCGACGAATGCCAGCACGCGAACGCCCGCCTGCGCCACGATTGTCCTGGCCAGCTCTGTGAAGCGCTCGAGCGGCCAGCGGTTCTCGAGGACGCTCGCGCCTGGATGAATCCCAACGATCATGTCGCCCTGCGCGATACCATTCGTCGCGAGAAACTCGAGGGCCCATGATCTTTCGGCGTGAGAAACTTCAAGTCTGGGATTTTCAGCTTTAACGGAACCGCCGAGCGGCGTCAGGAGAGCCTGCCACTGTTCGGTCTTTCTGGTATCGCGCGAGTCGATCAGAATCGCATCGGTGAGAGCCTTGTCACTCATTCCAAAAGCAATACCGATGCGCCGCCGGGCACCCGACAGCGCCAGCAAGACGTGCTCGCGAACGTGCGGCCGGCATTGAAAGGCGATATCAAACTCGCGCCGGCGAAGATCTCTCACGACGCGGAGCAGCTCACCCAGGCGATATCGAAATGGATTGAAAGTGCCTGCAGCATCCCAGTCCAGATTTGTTTCGATGAACTCGTCAACCAGTCCGGTTCCCCGCAATAATTCTGCAGCGTGTGCGCGCGCGAGGAGGGCAATCTCCGCCTCCGGAAAAAGCGCCCGCAACCGCGCCAGAAATGGAAGGGTCAAAATCACGTCACCGATGTGCCAAAGCTCGACCACCAGTATCCGCGACGGTGTCACTGTTTTCAGTAGAATCTTCGAATGAGGAGCGATAACTTCTCACTCACTGTGAGCTCTGTCAAATCAACGCAGCACGAGTATCCCGCTTGGTGAGTGCCTCAACCGTTCTCGTACTCCTGAGCGCTTACAACGGCGCGCAGTACATAGGTGAACAACTGGAGAGCATTCGCGCCCAGACGTTTCGCGACTGGCGACTCCTCATTCGCGACGATGGCTCGTCGGATCAGACAGCGTCGATAATAAAGAGCTTCGCCGCGTCAGACCCTCGAATAGAGTTACTCAGCGATACCTACGGCAACGTCGGGCCGTTCGCCGGCTTTGGATTACTGCTCTCGGCAGCCGCACAAACGAACGCGCGTTTCGTGTTTCTCTCCGATCAGGATGACGTCTGGATCCCGACCAAGATGGCCACACAGTTCGCAACACTCCGGAGCGCCGAAAAGAAGTATGGGGCTACGCACCCGATTCTCACACACAGCGACCTGGAGGTGGTGGGCGAAAAGCTCGAGCCGATCCATAGCTCGTTTCGCGAGTTTCAGGGTTTCTCCCACGACGTCGCGGATCCGCTCCAAACCCTGCTCATCCACAGTGGAATGATGGGTTGCACCATGGCGATGAATCGCGCCCTGCTCGACGTCGCTGTGCCCCTTCCCACCGGCGCATCGCACGACTGGTGGGTCGGCCTGTGCGCTGCCGCCACCGGAACCGTGCTCCCCACCAATGATCGAACGGTGAGGTACCGACAACACGAGGCCAACACCATTGGGGCACACCCCAAGCGCGCGTTTTTCTCCCGGATCGTCCAGCATCCGTTCGATTCCATCTCCGAGGCGTTGGTCGCCTTTGATGTCGGCGTGATGCAAAGCCACGCGCTAAAAGACAGACTGAAGCAAATAGAGTTTGGCGACGCTGCAACTCTACGGCGAGTGGACCGATATACCGACGTCTACAGCTCTCGACCTTTTCGCTCGCGCATCAGATCCTTGCGTGAATCAGGCGCAAAACCTCGGCGTTCGCTGTCGCGAGTGTTCCTTCTTGGGATCATCGCTGTTTTCCCGCGCTGGAAAAGGAAGCGACAGCATGCTTGACGCTGACACGCAGCAGTGCTGACGGTCGCGCTCGACGCCGAGCACACGCGGCAATCCGCCGCCGGCATCGCGCGATACACCCGCTCTCTTGCGCGGGAGCTGACCGCACTCGGCGAAGTCAGGGTCATCGAGCTCGGGGCCGGCGAGGTCGTTCAGCGTGGGTCACTCGCGAAGAAACTGCTTACTGCTCGCCAGGATTTCGCCTGGTATCCGTGGTTGGCCCGCCGCGCCGCGCACGCACGGGGAGTGGACGTCTATCACTCACCACTCCCGCGCGGCCCGGTAACGCGCGGATCGCCGCCATTCGTCACGACAGTGCACGATCTCGTCCCCCTTCGATTTCCCGAGACGATGACCCGCTGGAGCAGGCTATACAGCTCGCTCACGCTCAGAAAGGTGCTCGACGCGGCAGATCGAATCATCGCTGTTTCGCAGGACACTGCCGATGACCTCACCGCACTCGCCGGAGTTTCGCCAGACAAAATCCGGGTAATCCCAAATGGAGTAGACTCGATCTTTTTCGATCGACCCTCCACGAAACGTCCGGTAGCGAATCCTTATGTCCTGTTCGTCGGCACACCCGAGCCGCGTAAAAATCTCGCTCGACTCATCTCCGCGATGGAGCTGTTGCGCGCGCGGGGGATGCGTGAGCGGTTGGTGATCGTCGGAGCGGGCGGCTGGGGCAGCGCGATGCCGCAATCTGACATCATCGAGAGAGTTGGGAGGGCGTCCGACGACGAGCTTCACGCTCTCTACGCACACGCGTCCTGCCTCGCGCTCCCATCTCTTCACGAAGGGTTCGGGCTTCCCGCGCTCGAGGCGATGGCCGCGGGTACACCCGTCGTCGCGGCGAACACTGGGGCTTTGCCGGAAGTCACTGGAGGCGCGGCGGTTCTTGCAGATCCGCTCGATACCGACTCGATTGCCCATGGTATCACGGAGGCTCTCGCAAATCGCAATTCGCTCATCGCGCGGGGGCGGGCTAGAGCGGGCGAGTTCAGCTGGCGGAGGACCGCTGCTCTCACTTTGGAAGTGTACCGAGAGCTCGTGTAGCTGCTTCATGTGGCGATTAGAGCCTGAAGGCGACACTTCTGGACCTATTCGCTTATCGACATCCACAATACCAAAGCAGGGAGCTAAAGGCTTTGCAGCTTCTTAGCTGGGGAGCTCTTCCGTCGGCGTACCCGGATTTCGGAATTCGGGATTGACGCGCCTCTCACGTACCCTAAGAAGAGCGATTCCAGAATCGTCGAAACCCTAACGCCAGTATGGAAGCTCCCGGCTACAAAGCGTAGTGCGCTTCCTGCTCCCTGCTTCGGTATTGTGGATGTCAGATCGCGAGCAAATCCTGACGCGTCGCCTTCAGACTCGAACCGCCGCCGCGTAGCAATCTGTCAGCCGCACCAAACAGGAGCCCCGCGTCAAGCGCCACCCGCATGCTCCAAGCTGTAGCCGCGCCGGCGATCCCGTATTGCGCCACTAGCCACCACGCGAGCGGAATATGGATCGGCAGCTCCAACAAGTGAAACTTGGCGCTCAGGTCGGGCCTTCCGAAGGCGGCGATGAAAGTCGTGGGCACGAACGCGACGGCATTGAAGATCAATCCCACC
>JALYZH010000313.1 GCA_030948945.1 Gemmatimonadota bacterium
ATGACTGGGGTGAAACAATGGCGAGCGTAACACTCAGTGGTGTCCGTAAAATTTACCATGAAGGCACCGAGCAGGTAGCCGTCGATCGCGTCGACGTGGATGTGAAAGACGGAGAATTCGTCGTGCTCGTCGGGCCGTCAGGGTGCGGCAAGAGTACGACGCTGCGAATGATCGCTGGACTCGAGTCGATCAGCGCCGGCACCGTGAAGATCGGAGACCGCGTTGTGAACGATGTCCCTCCCAAGGCGCGCGACATCGCCATGGTGTTCCAGAACTACGCGCTTTATCCGCATATGACCGTCAGGGAAAATCTCGGCTTCGCGCTCAAGCTGAGAAACATGTCGACCGCGGAAATCGAGAAGCGTGTGCAGACTGCTGCTGCTACCCTCGGGCTGCAGGATTATCTCGATCGCAAGCCGCGCCAGTTATCCGGTGGCCAGCGTCAGCGTGTCGCGCTCGGCCGCGCGATTGTGAGGCAGCCACAGGTATTCCTGTTCGACGAGCCTCTATCCAATCTCGATGCGCAGATGCGCGTCTCCATGCGGCGCGAGATCGCTCGCCTCCACCAGGAGCTCAAGGTGACGATGGTCTACGTCACGCACGATCAGGTGGAGGCGATGACCCTCGGCGACAGGATCGTGGTGATGAACAAGGGCCACGTGATGCAAATCGACACGCCGCTCAATCTGTACGAGAAGCCGAAGAACAAGTTCGTCGCCGGGTTTATCGGCAATCCGGCGATGAATTTCGCGAACGGAACCGTCGAGGGTGGTGGTCCGTCGAGGTTTGTGGCCGAGGGAGGCGAATGGGAGATCAATCTTCCTCAGCGTGTCGCGGCGCGATTGTCGGGGGCGAGAGGAAAGGCGATCACGATGGGGATCAGGCCGGAAGATGTGACGGTGGTGGCGAGCCCGCGTGCAGCTCCTGCTACAGCATCGGCGCGACTCGATCTCGTCGAGTCACTCGGCAACGAGACGTTCATCTACGCCAGCGCGGGCAAACACGACGTCACCGCGCGTGTTTCACCGCAATCGCTGCCGCCGATAGGGTCCAAAATTGTTCTTGCATTCGATCTCGAGAAGGCGCACTTCTTTGACGCGATGACTGGAGAGCGACTCGGGTAGAACACGGATGGAACACGGATGGAACACGGATGGAACACGGATGCTTCGGATGGAAGCGGATGCTTCCGATCTGTTCCGTGTGGCGGTATCGGCCGCAATGCGACACAGAGCGATCCGAAGTATCCGTGTTCAAATCCGACGCATCCGTGTTCACTTTTGTGTACCAACCCACGCGCGGATTCGCGTGTCGAGCACATCGAGTGGAAGAGCGCCTTGACTCAACACCTGATCGTGGAAAGCCCGAATGTCGAAACGCGATCCTAGCTCCTGCTCCGCGTATTTACGGAGTGCCTTGATCTCCAGCTCTCCGCTCTTGTACGCGAGCGCCTGACCCGGCCACACTATGTAGCGATCGACTTCGACGGTGATGTCGTTCTCGGTCTTCGCGCTGTTTGCCTTGAAGTAGTCGATCGCCTGCTGGCGAGACCAGCCGAAGGAGTGGATCCCGGTGTCGATCACCAGCCGGATCGCCCGCCACATCTCGTAGGTGAGCTGTCCGAACTTGGAATACGGATCCGTGTACAGCGACAACTCGGGGCCGAGGCTTTCCGAGTAGAGAGCCCATCCCTCGACAAACGCCGTGTAGCCGCCGTACCGCCGGAACTCGGGAATTCCCTCGAGCTCCTGCGAGATTGCTATCTGGAGATGATGACCCGGCACGGCTTCGTGCGCGGTGAGGACTTCCATCTCCCACGTCGGTCGGGTGTCGAGCTTGTAGGTGTTGACGAAGAACTCGCCAGCGCGGTGGGCCTCCGGCGTGCCCGGCCAATAGTAGGCTGTGGTCTGCGATGGGGCCGAGTAGGATGGAATGGTCGCCACTCCGTAAGTCAGGCGCGGGAGCCGCCCAAAGAGTTTCGGCAGTTCGGGGTCGATTCGCTTGGTGATGTCGCGATATCCTCTGACAAGAGCGGCAGAATCCGTGTAGAAGAATTTCGGATCGGTGCGGAGCATGTTCGTGAAAGCGGCGAAATCGCCCTTGAACCCAGTCGATCGAATCAGGCTGTCCATCTGCCCGCGGATGCGCTTCACCTCCGACAGGCCCAGATCGTGAATCTCCTGCGGAGTGCGTGTGGTGGTCGTTTGAACCCTGACGTTGTACGCGTACCACGACGCGCCATCGGGTAGCGCGTTCATTCCGATACTCTCCCGCGAGCGCGGGAGATAGGAATTGGTGAGATAAGTCACCAGCCGTTGGAATGCCGGACGGTCCTGCTCGTTATAAGCGCGCGCGGCATCGGCGCGAAGGCGCGCTCTGTCGCTCTCGGCGATTCCGACAGGGAAGCTATTGAAAGGCGCGAGCAGCGCGCTCTTCAGCGGATCCTCGGGAATCAGATTCGCCACCTGCGTGGGCACATCACGCAGCGTGACGCGTGGCGGTGTCACGCCGCGTTTTAGCCCGCTATCGAGCAAGGCAATTGTTTGGTCTACCACGGTCGGCAACGTGCGGAGTCGAGCCAGTATGTCTGTGTAGTCCTTGACAGTCGTCGCGGGCATGGAGCCAATCGTCGAGGCAGAGGATTGTGGTCCGCCCATTTGTGAGATCTGGAGGAGATCTCCCGGGAATCGGTTTCCCTCGATGGCTTCCTCGGTGCCCCTCTTGAAGATGTCGTAGCTCAATTGATCGGCCGGATTCAATCGTGCCCTGTTTATCGCGCGGACTACCCTCGCCTCACTATTCAACTCAACTCGGCGCCGATTGATAGCGGCAATCGAGAGATCGTTCCAGCGATCGTTCTGCCCCGGGTAGCCGTTGTACGTCGCGTTCTCTGGGTAAGCGACATTGGTCCGCTCCCAGTCGAGATCGAACAGGCGATGGAGCCTCGTACTGTCACTCAGCGTTTTCGCGGCGGCGAGCGCGGCAAAGCGCTGCGCAAAATTCTGGCGAGCCTCTCGCTGCGCAGTGAGCACACCGACGTTGAGAATGAGAATCGAAAGCGACAGGCAAATCGCGCGGCTGAGTGAGCGCAGTCGGAATGTCATGCTGGTCCCGGTTAGTGAAGCGCGATCGAGGTGATCACGCCATGTAGAATTCCCAGGCGATCCGATCCGGATCCTTGAACGCGACGTAGTCCTTGCCGAGGGTCTCGTCGCGCTTGGCGCCAGTGTTCTCGATTCCCGCGGCTGACAAGGCGGCCGCTACTCGCTTCAGCTCCGACGCATCGCTGCAGGCGAGCGCTATGTGATCCACGCCGACACGGTGCGGATTGAACTTGTCGCCCTTGGGCATTTCGCCCGTGGGTCCGCGCAATCCGAAAGCAGTGCCACCTGCCAGGAAGAGACAGAGATTGTCGGCATCCATCAGGTGCTGGAAACCGAGCGTCTCGCAGTAGAATTGTTTCGCGCGCTTGAGATCGCTGACGCGGAGCGAAACGTGGTGCACGCCTGACGTCTTCATTTGGATCGCCATAAATGCGGCCTCGGAAGGGAAAGAGGAGGTCGCCGAATCTGTCGCCAGGCTGGTGGGGTCACAAGGCCCGCAACCCGGGCCGGTCACCTACCGTACGCTACTTGTTCTGCTTCTCGTAGGTCCCTACCAACTGAGTGTGGTCGAGCGTGTGACCGCGCATGGCGTTTTCGAGCTGCGCCTTGGTTGGATTTGTGACTCCCTTGAGATGGGCGTCGAGCGCGTAAAGCTTGAAGAAGTAGCGATGCCGGCCGATCGGTGGGCATGGGCCACCGTAGGTCTGCTTCCCAAAATCATTGGTGCCCTGTATCGCTCCGGCGGGAAGGCCGTTCTTCGGGGCGTTCTCCGGCAGCTTTGTCGTGCTCGCGGGAATGTTGAAGACCACCCAGTGCGCATACACACGCTGCGGCTTGGCGGGATCCGGTGCGTCCGGATCGTCGACGATGAGAGCGAAGCTCCGGGTTCCGTCGGGCGTTCCTGCCCACTCCAGCGGCGGAGAGATGTCCTTGCCTTCGCAAGTGTATTTGGGTGGAATCGGCCCGTTGGGAGCGAAGGCGGGTGAAGAGAGAGCGAATGTCATCGTGCGAGGACCTGAGTTGGTTTGTTGAACCTGATTCGCGCTGTCGTTGACGACGGCGAGCGTGTCGGCCGGCGCCGAGCGACTGTCCTTGCCGCAGGCAGCGAGCGCGAGTGAAAAAGCCGCGATTTCGGGGAGTCGTCCGAGTCTCATCAGGCAATCCAATTGGGCAGGCAGACTTGCTGCACCATTCGCGCCTTCGGCTCAGGGAATCGTCAGACAGACAACCGCTGAATGAGAGGCGAACGATCAAATGATCGCGCCGTTTTCCTTTTGATTGTGATCGGCGCCCGATTCGTATGACGATGTTCTGACGCATGGTCGTTATTGATGGCGCACGCAAGTCCTTCTTGCGTCGACTCCTCGCTGTCGATGCCGTGAAGGCCGATCTAACTATTCTCTCCCGCGGAGCTCACATGACAGATCTCAGGAATTCCAGGCCTTTTTGCGTGGCGTGTTGCATTACCATGATGGCGCTTGGTGGCTGCGCTGGAGCGCACGCCGCCAAGGTTCGCGCCCGAGCGACGAAACCCGCGCACAGCTCTGTGCGTCACGATTCTGTGCCGCGCCCAACGCTCCCACTCACCGAGCCGAAGCCGCGCGTGGACGAGCTGATGAGCTAACCGAGCCCCCGACTATCTGGCATCCGGTGCGTCCATCGACACTCCCGGACCCCTCGCAATTCTACCCCGCGTAATGCTCAGCGCCGAGGAAATGCAGGGAGACGTAAGGCTCGTCTCCGATGACCCAGCTGTCGTGCGGATCCGATGGAATGTGAAAGAGCTCACCTGCACGCAGTGGAATGACGCGCCCGTCGTCGAAGACGGCGGTGGCGGTTCCCGATAGAACCAGGCCGACGTGCTCCACGTGGCAACGGCTCGCGCCGAGTAAGGGGCCTACGTGTTGCGACCATCGCCAGCCGGGTTCGTAGATCGCCCGACCAATTGTGAGCCCGCCGATGCGCACGATCTCGAATCGACCCTTTACCATTTCCTTCACTTCGTCGGGCTGCTCGAATCGCCTGAGAATCACATCGATCATTGCCCTGCCTCCATGATGGTCTCAGGCACTCTGCCCTTCGAGTTGCCGCAGCTGTGAGGGGCGAAGCTTCGAGTCCAGCTCACGACCGATGCGCACCACGAGATCGGGAAGCACCGCGATGTCCTTGAGGGTCGTCCGGAAATTCACGATGCACGCACGGAGCATGAAGCGTCCCTCGACAAAGGCATTGGAGACGAACGCTTCTCCGCTCAACCTGATGGCGGTGACGATGCGTTCGTTGAGCTCGTTGAGATAGGTGGTGACACTACCACTGTCTGCCACTCCGTGGAGGTCGTGTGGCACGTACCTGAACGTCGCGATGCTGAGCGAGACAGTTCCTCTTTCCAGTGACTCGTGCCCGGCGATCATCTCGTGCAACCGGTGCGCGAGCGCGATCTCGTCGGCGATCATCCTCCGATAACCATTCGCTCCGATCTGCTGGAAGGCGAGCCAGATCTTGAGCGCGCGAAATCCCCGCGAGTTCTGCGGCCCGTACTCGAAGTAGTTCTTCACCTCCTGCCCCTCGTTGTCGTCGAACTGGTAGTAGTGGGGCTTGAAGCTGTACGCGTCGCGCAGGGCGGACGGGTGTCGCGTGAGAAGGCAGCCGGCCTCGATTGGACTGTAAAGCCACTTGTGCGGGTCGATGGCGATGGAATCGGCGAGCCGTAGTCCCTTCAAGTCTTCGGTAGCGTCCGGGAGCGCGACCGCGGGCGCGCCATACGCGCCATCCACGTGAAACCACAAATTGTATTTCTTGCAGATCCGTGCAATCTCCGGCAGCGGATCGATCGCTCCGGTGCCAACAGTCCCTGCCGTTCCGATAACCATGAATGGCGCGAGACCAGCAGCCACGTCGGCGGCGATAGCTTCTTCCAGAAGATCCGCGCGCATCCGTAGCTCGTGGTCGGCGGGAATCCAACGCACTGCGTTCGTGCCCAAACCGCCGAGGTCGCTAGCCTTGTTGACCCAGGTGTGAGTCTCCTTCGATGTGTAGAGAACGAGACGCCTCGCATCCTTCGCATCGAAACCATTCGCGCGGATGTCCCAACCTGCTTTCGCGGTCCGGGCCGCGGCGAACCCGACGATGTTCGCCATGTTGCCACCGCTAACGAGCACTCCCTCCCACGCGCCTGGCAGTCCCATGAACCTTGACAACCAACCAATCGTCTCGTTCTCGATTTCGGTCGCAATCGGCGACAGGGCCCACGCCCCACAGTTCGGATTGACGGCGGCGGCGAGCATGTCGGCCAAAGCGCCCACCGGTGCGGCCGACGACGTGATGTACCCGAAGAAGCGTGGGCTTCCGTTGTGCGTCGAGTGCCTGAAAAACTTCTTCGAGAACTCTTCGATTATAGGCCCGATATCCGCGCCCTCCTCCGGCATCGGCCGTTGACCGAGTTCGGCGCGCAGGGCATCCGGCATCAGGCTCGTCGCGGTCGACGCCTGGGGAAGCTCGCCCAGAAAATCGGCGATGGAATCGACGAGCGAATGTCCGATCGCTCTGAATTGTTCGGGAGGCAGATCGCAGGGTGCGAATCTGGTTGTCAGCGAGTCAGGGGCGGCCACGCAAATCTCGACGGTGGAGTAGTCAGAAAAATACCATTACTCTTCGCGAAACGGATTTGATCGCAAGATTCGGATAGTTGCTCAGAATGGGTTCGGATATACTTCACCTCCTTCTGAACTGTTTAGCATTCTCCGGTCGGCGAAATGGATCAAGCGAACTCTCTGGCTCACGGCGACTACGTCCTCGGGACACAAGACGCGGAGGTCGAGCGACTAGGGTTGCAGCACCTGGTGTGGCGCCCACGCGCGTATGACGCCTGGCGGAGCGGGGGATTCACGGTAGGGCAACATCTTCTCGATGTGGGATGCGGGCCCGGCTACGCTTCGCTCGACCTCGCCGCGATCGTCGGCCCCAACGGGCACGTAACTGCGATCGATCGGTCCCCAAGATTTCTCGAGATCCTTCGGGCTCGGCTCGATGAACAATCAGTGAGCAATGTCACGACAACCGAGCTCGACCTCGATCATGGCTTGCCGGCCGAGCTTGACGCTGATGGCGCGTGGTGTCGCTGGGTCTTCGCGTTTCTCGCTCGCCCCCGCGATCTGCTGAGGGAGATTCACCGCGCTCTCAAGCCGGGTGCGAGCCTCGTCATCCACGAATACTTCAACTACGCGTCCTGGCGCCTCTCTCCGCGCGAGCCGGCGTTCGAGGAATTCGTGCAGCTGGTCATGTCCAGCTGGCGCAAGAGTGGTGGCGAGCCGGACATCGCGATCGAATTGATGTCCTGGCTTCCGCAGGAAGGTTTTGCAATCGAACAGCTCCGTCCAATCGTTGACGTCGTCAGCCCGGGTGATTTCGTGTGGCAGTGGCCGAGCACTTTCGTGGATGTCGGAGTTGGACGCCTTACGGAACTCGGATATTTCACCGCCGAGCGCGCGGGCGAAATGCGGCAAATGTTTCGTCACGCTGAATCAAACCCGCTGGTGCGAATGGTTACGCCTTCAGTCCTCGAAATGGTAGCGACGCGCCTTTAGACCATAGACAGGCATTGGTAATCCTCGCGTAAGGTGAACGTGAGTTTTTCTCGCCCCGATTCGCCCTAGTCGCACTAAAAATGCTTAGTTTGGGCCTCAAATACCCATAGGCCCATATGCGATCGCTCATTCCAGTACTCATAGTCACACTAGGCGTCGGCTGCACCGCGAAGGATTCCGGCACCACCGCCAAGTCGGATTCCACGACCGTCAACACAACTGCCTCTTCGACCACCGATACGGCCATCAGCTCGACGGAGACCGCCGTCGCGCCTGAGGTGAGTCCTCCTGGGGATATCCCCGACAGTCAGGCCTTCGTCAAATACCCGAACACCGCCGGCCGCTATGAATTGGAAGTCCCGGAGGGCTGGTCGCGCACCGAGAAGGGTCCCGACGTCACCTTCGTCAACAAGTTCGACGGTGTGAAAGTTCACGTCGCCTCTGCTGCCTCCGCGCCGACCGCTGCCAGCGCGCAAGCGAATGAAGTGAAGCAGCTGCAATCCCAGGGACACGCCGTCACGATCACCGGAGTGTCCGACGTCACCCTGCCGGCGGGGAAAGCCGTCCTCATCAAGTACACGTCGAACTCCGACCCGAACCCGGTCACCAACAAGCGCATCCGCCTGGATAACCAGACGTACCTCTTCTATAAGAGCGGAAAAGTAGCAATGCTCACGATGTGGGCCCCCATGGGCGCGGACAACATCGACCAGTGGAACAGGATGGCGAAGAGCTTTCGGTGGCTGTAACGCCTCCAATGACGAGCGCGGAGCCCGCCGCCTTGCCACCCGCGCTCGAAGCGCGTGAGCTGTACAGGTTCTACCATGTAGGAGACGACGAGACGCAGGCGCTTCGCGGCGTCAGCATGGCTGTGTATCCGGGCGAAATCGTCGCGGTCGTCGGTCCGTCCGGCAGCGGCAAGTCGACTCTCATGGCGTGTCTCGCCGGACTCGACGAGCCGGACGGCGGATTCGTCTACATCAAGGGCGAGCGTCTCAGCCGTCGCGACGAGAAAACCCGGACCAGTCTGCGCGCGCGCTCGATTGGAATCCTGCTTCAGAGCGGAAACCTGTTCGATTACCTGACCGTGCGGCAGAACATCAGACTCAAGATGGACCTCGCTCGCCAGATCGATGACGCTCGCATTGGCGAAGTGCTCGAGCTAGTGGGAATCAGCAAGCGCAGTCACGCCTATCCGACACAACTCTCGGGCGGCGAAGCCTCGCGCGCTGGCCTCGCGGTGGCGCTCGCTCCGCGTCCTCCCATTCTCATCGCCGACGAGCCGACCGGTGAAGTCGACGCCGAGACGGAGCAGCGGATCCTCGGCCTGTTCGAGGTGCACCGGAAATACGGCGGCGCAATCGTCATCGTCACGCACAGCGAAGCGATCGCCAGCCGCGCGGACCGAATCATAAGGCTCGAGGACGGAAGGATCGTCAAATGACCGGCCCCGCTTCAGTGAGCGACATAGTCGCCGAAACTATCGACGTCGAGCGCGTCTTCGGGACGAACGGCAGCAGAGTGGTAGCCGTGAAAAACGCGACCTGCTCGATAGCGCGCGGTGACCGGATCGCTCTCGTCGGTCCGTCGGGAAGCGGCAAGTCGACGCTTCTCCACATTCTCGCCGCACTCGACGAGCCCACCAAGGGCAAGGTTCGCTGGCCAGCCCTCGGCGGCCGCGAAACATTGCGGCCGGCGAAGGTCTCGTTCGTATTCCAGAGTGAGAGTCTCCTGGCGCCGCTCACGGTACTGGAGAACATCGAAGTACCACGCCTGCTGGCCGGATCGAACGCCGATGAGGCGCGCAATGATGCATCCGAGATACTCGGCGCACTCGAGCTCAGCGAGCTCGCCGACAAGCTGCCGGAAGAAATCTCAGGGGGACAGGCCCAGCGCGCGGCAGTAGCTCGCAGTCTCATCACGCGACCGGCGTTGATTCTCGCCGACGAACCAACCGGCCAGCTCGACCATCAGACAGCGAAGCACCTTCTCGATCTCCTCCTGCGCCGTCTCAAGGGCACCGATGCTGCGCTCGTCATCGCCACACACGATCCGATCGTCGCCGCGCGCATGAAGACGCAGTGGACGATGGATCATGGAGTCCTCCGATGAGCGCGGTCATCACGTGGCTCTCGGGTCTGGTACGCCGACGTTACGGGCGTATGTTGCCCGCGGTACTGGGCGTCAGCCTCACGATCGCGCTGCTGGCGATACTCGGCATCTTCATCAACGCGAGCGCCGCCACCATGACGCGCCGAGCACTGGGCGATGTCCCGGTGGACTGGCAGATCGCGATCTCGCCCGGCGCCGATGTAGACGTCGTCGAGCAGAAACTCAGGGAATCGGTGCGCGTGCAGACGGTCGATCCGGTTGGCTACGCGGATGTGGGGGGATTCACCGCGCACACCGAAGGGACCACGCAGACGACGGGAGAGGGCAAAGTGCTTGGCATCGCGCCCACGTACTGGCGGGATTTCCCCGCTGAGCTGAGGCCGATGCTCGGCGGCACGGACGGTGTTCTGATTGCGCAGCAGACCGCCGCCAATCTTCACGTCACGGTGGGCGATACCATAGAGATTGCTCGTCTCGGGCTTCCACTGGTCAAGACGACCATCGATGGAGTGATCGACCTGCCGCAGGCCGACGCTCTCTTTCAGGCGGTTGGAGTTCCGGCCGGAGCAGCACCGCAGGCTCCGCCTGACAACATTCTCGTTGTCCCGACGGAGGTCTGGCAGCAGTGGTTCGATCAACAGGCTGTGCAGCGGGTCGGGACGGTTCGCACGCAACTGCACGTGCGATTGGATCACAACGGGCTGCCGGCTGATCCGCGCGATGCCTTCGTCTACGTGCAGCGGCTCGCTAACAACTTCGAGGCGCGCGTGGCGGGAAGCGCGATCGTCGGGGACAATCTCGCGGCGCGGCTCGGGGCGGTGAGAGAGGACGCGCTGTACGCGCGCGTCCTGTTTCTATTCCTCGGCCTGCCGGGAG
>JALYZH010000340.1 GCA_030948945.1 Gemmatimonadota bacterium
TCGGCAAGATGTTTGTCGATAACTTCGACGTACAAATTGCCCTCGACGTCGGCGAATCCGAGAGCGTCCTCGCGGGAGTGCCGGTCACTCGTACTGCGGCCCGCGCCAAGGCGAATGAGCCGATCAATCAGGCCTACTTCTCCCGGAATGTTCGTTTCGTGAATCTGGGTAACGGGCTCTACCCCACCGCAACGATCTCACGCCGGCTTGGTGTGCCTCAATCCACCATGGCGAGCGCATTCTGGAAAGCGGCCAGCGTCAATCCGGCGTCGCTGCGGACGACCGCCGAATCGCTCCACCGCAAAATCGCGAACGGAAAGGTCGTCACGCTTACCGCGCCCAATGGCACCAACGTCAGCTTCGCCCTGGATGCGGGGCGAGCGCTCGTATCCGACGGCGCACTCACGGAAGAGAAAGTCAAGAAAGGATCGGCAGCGGCGGCCACATGGCTTCCAGCTGGGGAACTTCTCATTCCCGCCGTCGACGGATCGGCAAACGGCAAGATCGTGATCGACAAGGTTCTGTGGGAGGGTCGGGTTATCCGCGGCCTCGCACTCACCTTCAAAGACGGAAAGCTCGAGTCGATGACAGCCGCCAACGACATGGCGAGGTTAAAGGCACAGTACGATGCGGCGACTGGGGCGAAGGACCGCTTCAGCGGTATCGACATCGGAGTGAATCCGGAGACGAAGCTACCTGTTGGTTCTGGCAGAATCGTATGGACCGCGCCCGGCTCGGTAGTCCTTGGATTTGGCGACAATCGCGGTTTTGGCGGAGCCAACGTTTCCGACTTCGGCTTCTCGGGTCAATTAGGCAACGCCACTGTGAAGGTTGATGGCACGCCTTTCGTGGTCAACGGACGCCTCAAGCAGTGATTCGACCCGACTGACGTTGGAGTTTCGGGAACAGCGTCGAGATCATCTGATCTCGACGCTGTTCTCTTCTTCAACGAGTTTCACAGCTTCTACATGGTCCGCCTGGTCCCCGAGCTTCTCGCGTGCTTCGTGGAATCGTTCAGCAGTCAGCGAAATTAACGGAGTCCTGGCATCGAGATCCTCGGCCATCACGGCTGCGATCCCGATGTCCTTTTCCAGCAGCGCCAGCCGAAATGTTCGCGGAAACGCACGAGTGAGTACTCGCTGAGGGATCAGATTCTCCGAGCTGTTCGACCTTCCGCTCGAAGCGTTGATCACCTCGAGAGCAACGGCCGGCTTGACTCCCGCTTTCACGAGAACGGCCAGTCCTTCGGCCGTCGAGAGGATATGAACCGCCAGTAGCGCGTTGTTCACGGCCTTGAGAGCGTCACCCGAGCCGACTGGTCCGGCGTGGACGATCTTCTTTCCGAACGCCTCGAAGACCGGACGCACCCGCTCGAATACTGACTCCTCCCCTCCCCACATTACCGTCAGCGTTCCGGCTTTCGCCGCAGTGGTACCTCCACTCACCGGAGCGTCGATGAACTCCACGCCCCTTCCCCCCAACTCGGCGGCAATAGACCGCGAGGTGGGTGGATCGCCGGATGTGCAGTCGATCAGCACCGCACCCTTCCGCAGCGATCCCAGCATTCCGTTTTCGCCGTGGAGCACAGCCTCGACCTCGACGGAAGAAGGCAGGCAGGTGATAACGACCCAGGCGTCCTTCACCGCTTCGGCGGGCGTGGCGGCGACGCGCGTGTTGTGGTCGCGGGCGAATGCGTCCGCCTTCGATTTTGTCCTGTTCCACACCACGAGGTCAAACGGATCGCGCGCCAGGTGATAGGCCATCGGCGCGCCGATATCGCCGAGTCCGAGAAAAGCGATTTTCATTCTTGAGTGATATGTCCGGCTGTCGTATTTTTTGCCGCGCTGTTTCGCGCATAAACGATCGACGAAATGTCCGCGATCAGCTTGCTGGACTTTGCGCCGTCCTGAATTCCGCGGGTGAGAACCACCAGCACGTATGGACTTCTTCCCATCGGATACACGATTGCCGCATCGTGAGAGTGCGCGGTGATCTCACCGGTCTTGTGCGCGACGCGTGTGCCTGCTGGAAGTCCGGCCGGAATCTTTTCGTTGAACTCCTGCGCGAGCAGGAGTTCCCGCATTTCGCGCGTCGCTTCCGGCGACCCAGCCTTGCCCTCTTCAATAGCTCTGAGAATCGTCGCGAGATCGCGGGCCGTCGTCGTATTGTTGAGACCCTTATCGAACGCCTTGCCATCCTCTACCCCGCGCCGCACCTGGATCCGTTGAGCGCCAAGCGATCGCATCGTGTGGTTGACTTGATCGGCACCAACGAGCGCTATCAACGTGTTGGTGGCGAAGTTGCTTGATCGGGTGATCATTAGCCGGAGAAGAGTATCGACCGGGACCCGCGCTCCAATGCGATGATATAAGGTGGTGTCGCTATCGGAGGTGGAATCGAGCGCGTAGGAAGATCCATCCACGATGGAAGAAAACTGGTTGACGAGCATCAGGCGCTGCTGCATGCCGAATGATCCGGTCGACGCGCGGCGGAAAAGCTCGATCATCACCGGCACCTTCATCGTACTCGCGGCGTGGAAGCTGGTGTCCGCGTTGAGAAAGAGCGTATCCTTCGAGCCCAGATCGATGTATGCAAGCCCAACCTGGGCTCCCGGCTCGAGGTGAATCCGAGCTTCGATCTTGTCGAGCGTCGAATCGCGACTCGGGATTGTCGCGAGCAACAGCGCAACAGCGCAAATGATCATGCCGGCAACGGTTTGCCGGCTGTGGGGCTGGCGCCGTCGTGCACTTCAGTCCAGATGCTTTCATTGTGGCGTTCATGCAGCGCAATCGACCCCACTACGAAAGTCAGAAGAGCAACTGTGATAGGAAACGCCAGCCCGGCGTAGATATTCCCCGTCGCCGCGACGAGGCTCGTAGCGATGATCGGAAGGAATCCGCCAAACCAGCCGTTGCCGAAGTGGTACGGAAGCGAGAGCGAGGTATAGCGAATTCTGGCGGGGAATGCCTCGACCAGGAACGCCGCGATCGGACCATAAACCATCGTCACGAACACGACCTGGACGAACACCAGCGCCGTCAGCGCTACGGCATTGACGGGGTTCGAGTAGTACTTCAGAGCGTGGTATATCGGCACATAGAGGATCGCCGCGAGCAGATTGCCAGCCATCATTATCTTCTTGCGCCCGATTCTATCCGACAGGCTCCCAAAGAACACGAATAGCGGCGCACCCAGAATCAACGCGATAGCGACGCAGACGTAGGAAGTGACGAGCGGAACTTTCAGTACCGTCTGCAGGAACAGCAGGGCGTAGAACTGTCCCGTGTACCAGACGACCGCCTGTCCCGCCGTGGCTCCGAAGAGCACAACGAGAAAGACCTTCCATCGCGACCACGTACCGAAGCTCTCCTGGATCGGCGCCCGTGAAGTCTTGCCTGATTCTTTGAGAATACTGAACAACGGCGATTCGCGCAGTCGCATTCTTATGTAGTACGAGATGCCCACCAGCAGGAGCGAAAGTATGAACGGGACCCGCCATCCCCAGTTCTTGAACGCCTCTTCGCCGATGGCGCCCCTTACGATCAGGATCACTGCCAGCGAAAGGAAGAGTCCGAGCGTGGCCGTGGTTTGAATGAAGCTCGTGTAATAACCGCGTCGTCCATCTGGTGCGTGCTCGGCGACGTACACCGCAGCTCCGCCGTATTCGCCGCCGAGCGCAAGACCCTGCAGCAGGCGAAGAAAGACCAGAATGATCGGTGCTAGAATGCCAATGCTCGCATATCCTGGCAGGAATCCGATCGCGGCCGTCGATCCGCCCATGATCAGAAGCGTGGCGAGAAAGGCGAACTTTCTTCCCGTCAGGTCGCCGATTCTCCCAAAAACAAGAGCGCCGAACGGGCGCACCGCGAAACCAACAGCGAACGTCGCCAGTGTTTTCAGAAAGCTCGCGGTTGGGTTGTCACCAGGAAAGAATTGAGTCGAAATTATTGCCGCGAGACTCCCGAATATGTAGAAGTCATACCACTCGATCATCGTCCCGACTGACGACGCCGTTATCACCTTCCAGATTCCCTGGGCGCTGTCGAGAGGATGCGCGCTGGCGCGTGCGGAACCTGCTGAAGGCGGCATGCCGGATGTCATTGCAAGGTATCCTCGAGATGATTCACGGAGTGCGGGTCAGCGAATCCAGCCCCGCGATTTGTACGAAGACGAAGCAAAGACTTCGTAGAGCCACGAGCGGAAGGCGCGCAGCCTGTCTTCAGCGTTTGCACCAGCGTGAAGTCCGGATCCCCGCACCACAGCGGGAACACAAACCACCCGCAAACCGACTCTCTCGAAACTAGCACACGCTCTTCTGGTGTGCATCGGGGATGTCACGACTGCGAGCGTCGACCAGTGATTGGCTCGCGCGAGTGCTGCCATTCGTATCGCCTCTGTGCGCGTCGTGACAATCGAATCGACGAAGATCACGCGGACAGCGGGGTTGGCGAGCGCTACGAAATCCTGCAGGTCAGCGGAATCCGACACCAGCTTTCCCTGAAAAGTTCTCGCCTCCCGCGAAACGACCACTACCGGCGCGAGTCCACGCTTTGCCAGCGAAAGGCCGGTCATCAGCCGATCCATGCTCTCGCTCCGCATCAAACCATCAGACGTGAGTCCCATCGAGAGAACCGCGACGGCATCCGTGTGGGCGGGGATCGGATCTCTGCGTATGAGCGGCTGCGCAAGAATCGACACGACGGGCGTGTAGGCAACAACTATACAGATCACCGCGATAATCGCCGCAGGAACCCAGATCAGCGGGCGAAGCCGCGTGGGTCCCACCAACGCCCCGATAATTGCAGCAGGAATGTAGAGAACTAGCTCCGGGATTCGCAGCAGCTGCTGCACGCCGAGCACGTGTGCCGCGACGGCAGCTAGCGAGGCGACGACAGCCCCGCTCAGTGCCTGTCTTATCGTGCTGTTTAGCCGGGATTTTTCCGGCACCGGCCTACCTTAGACTAAGGCTTTTTCGAGACTAAGGCTTTTTCGCCGGGGCGTGTTGCGACTGCGACGCGGCGAGTCGGTCGGCAGCGGTCTTCAGCGCTTCCTGAAGCACGACCGACTGCTCGGTTACGACACGCTGTGTCGTCGCCACCATTCCCGATGCGACCCGCATCGCATCCGCCCTGATTTGCGGGTCATTCGCGATGCGAAGAGCGAGCGCCTGGACCGATTTGGCAAGCTCGTCGAGGGATTTCTGCAATTCCGGCGACGGCTTGAGCTTGAGCGAGTCGTCTGCTTGCGCGGCGACTTTGCCTGAGCCGGATGTCTTCCCCGCAGGCTGCTGCGATCGCGCGGCCGATGCGGCCGCCAGGGCAGCGAACAGAACGAAGAGAAGTGCGAGTCGTTTGATCATCTTTATGGGACGAAGTTTATCTGGAGCTCACCAAACACCGCACAACCCATACCCGCCATCCAACACAGAGTTTCGGTACCACGCGGATGCAAGCAACTTGCGCTGGAGGATCGACATGCCACGATACGTATTAGAGCTCAGGAACGCAATCAAAAAAGCGACACCGCTGCTGAAAAACATTGGTGATGCGGCCAGCCGACAGCCGCGGGAGGCCGGCAAGTGGTGTCCACGTGAGGTTATTGGCCACCTTATCGACTCGGCCTCCAACAATCACCAGCGGTTCGTCCGCGCACGGTTTCAGGACGATCTGGTCTTCCCCGGATACGATCAGGACGCATGGGTCGCTGCCCAGTCGTACCGAGATGCGCCGTGGGACGAGCTGATCGAGCTGTGGAGCGCCTTCAATTTTCACATAGCACGCGTGATGGAGTCGACACCCGACGAGCAACTAACGAAGTCGCGCGCACGGCACAACCTGGATGCACTCGCCTGGAAGCCGGTATCCCGCGACAAGCCGGCTACGCTCGACTATTTCATGTCAGATTACGTCGCGCACCTGAAGCACCATCTCTACCAGGTCGTCGAGCTCGACTGATCTCAGTTGACCCAGTCCGCGACAAAGATGTTCGTCTCGTGAGGATTCGCGTCGTGTCGGTTTGACGCCCAAACGAGTTTCCTGCCATCCCCGCTGAACATCGGAAATCCATCGAACGTAGGCGCGGTCGTCACCTGCTCCAGGCCCGAGCCGTCGGGATTGATCAGAAACAGATCGAAGTTTCCGAGCTTCGGATCGGAGTGATGGTTCGAGGAGAAGATGATTTTCCTGCCATCGGCGGTCCAGGACGGGCCAAAGCTCGCCGCGGAAAGGTGAGTGATCTGGTGCTGGCCGCTTCCGTCCGCATTCATGATCCACAGATCCATCTTGTTGGGACGCACGAGCCGTTGGCCCAGCAGATCCTTGTAGCTCGCCAATTCTTTTTCGTCGGAAGGGTGGTAAGCCCGATAGACGATTTGCTTTCCATCTGGTGACCACCACGCGCCCCCGTCGTAGCCGATCTGGTGGGTGAGCTGAGTGATCCCGGAACCGTCCGCATTCATGACGTAGATGTCCAGGTCACCGCCCTTGAGCGAGGTGAAGACGATCTTCCTTCCATCCGGCGAAAGCACACCCTCGGCCGTGTAGACGCCGAAGCGGGTCAACCGCCTGCGATGCGAGCCATCGATGCGAGCGGTGTAGATGTCGAAAGGATCGAGACGCCACACATACCCTTTGGAGGCGTCGGGGCGCGGCGGACACGCTTTCTGAATGGCATCGCTAGAGGCAAAGAAGATTTTGCCGTCGCCATTCATGAAATAGCCGCACGTCGTCTTGCCGTAGCCGTTGGAGACGCGACGCACAGCCGATCCGTCGGAGTTCATGATGTACTGCTGGTCGCACGTCCGTCCATCTCGCGTGCTCTGGAAGATGAGACGCTTTCCGTCGTGGCTGAAATACGCTTCGGCATTCTCCCCGCCATTCGTCAGCTGGCGGATGTTCTTCAAATGCCGCTCGCCCGCTTCGGGCGCTATCGCAATCGGCTGGAAACCGTTCTGCGCGCCTAAAGACCCGGCGGCGGCGATGATGGCCGAAAGGATTATTCGAAGTTTCATTCTGCCACAAATGTACGCTTTGACTGACACTTCGCCGCCCCGGAAACCGTAGGAACGTCAAGAAACGTTCACCGCATTCCAACCATTTCGCGCCGCGCGCGGTCTAAGAGATCGAACGCGACGCAGGCGGGCTCCGAGGAGGCCGCCAGTACCTCGAATCCACCCGAAGGTCAGCCTATGCCTATTCGCTGGTCGGTCGCCATACCTGCGATCCTTTTGTCAGCCTTGTTTGCTCGCGCGAATTCTGCCTCATCACAGCAGACAACCCGTTCCCAGAATGATCCCCGTCCCATGGCGCGTGCAGCGCTGCGACAGGGGGAGATCACGATCGACGGGCGCCTGGACGATCCCGCATGGGCCGGCGCCACGCCGATCACGGAGCTCACGCAGTCCAGCCCTGATGAGGGAAAGCCAGCGAGCCAGAAGACGGAGCTCCGCATCCTGTACGACGCGTCGGCTATTTACATCGGGGCAAGGATGTACGACTCGCTCGGAGCCGCGGGAGTCCGGTCGGCACTGGCGCGGCGCGACCAGGTGATGAACGGCGATAACAATCTCACTTCGGACAAGATCGCCGTCGTCTTCGACACGTTCCGCGACAAGAACAGCAGGAGCTGGTTCGAGCTGAATCCCGACGGCGTGAAGGGAGACCATCAGAATGGGGATGCGTCATACGACCCGGTATGGGAGGGAGCAACGAAGATCGACTCACTCGGGTGGACCGCAGAGTTTCGAATTCCCTACTCACAGCTTCGTTTCTCCCGCGACACGAGCCAGGTGTGGGGCATGCAGATCTGGCGCACCATAGACCGTCGCAATGAGCAGGACATGTGGGCGTTCTGGCGGAACAACGAGTACGGCGGTCCGGCGTACTTCGGAACGCTCGAGGGAATCACCGTCAACTCGCGTCCGCGTCAGGTAGAGCTCGTTCCCTACGCCACCTCGCGCAACAAGCTCGAGCACGCCAAACCCGACGATCCTTACCATTCGAGATCGGAAATGACTTATCGGGTGGGAGGCGATGCCAAAATCAATCTCACCTCGAACCTCACACTCGACGCGACGATAAACCCCGATTTCGGACAGGTCGAAGTCGATCCAGCGGTGGTTAACCTCTCGGTCTTCGAGACCACGTTCTCCGAAAAACGCCCATTCTTCGTCTCGAACTCCCAGTACTTCTCGACCGGCGGCTTCAGCTGTTATTTCTGCAGCAACGTCTCGAGTCTGAACTTCATTTACACCCGGCGTATCGGCCGTTCGCCACAGCTCGCCGGTTTGTTGTCGGGGAAATCGGACTTCATGGACGCCGCGGAGGCGACCACTATCCTCGGCGCCGCCAAAGTCACCGGAAGAACGAGTAGCGGAATCAGCGTCGGCCTGCTCGACGCTGTCACGAATCGCGAAAAAGCGCGGTTCCGTCCTACCGGCAGTAACGTCGATGATACGCAGGAGATCGAGCCCCTCACCAATTACTTCATCGGTCGGTTGCGGAAAGACTTCCGGGGCGGGGCTACACGCGTCGGCACGATCACGACGATGGTCAATCGAGCCCTGACAAACCCGGACGAAGTCGCGCGTCTCCGCTCCAATGCCCAGGCAGCCGGGCTCGACCTCGACCACCATTGGGCGAACCGAGAGTACTCGTTGAATATTCAAACCGCTCTCAGTCACATCGGCGGGGATACCGCCGCAATTCGACGGGCGCAAAATTCGAGCGCAAGGTATTTCCAACGTCCCGGCCGATACGAGACGACGGACGGGCTCTTCTCGACCACTTTCGATCCGACCCGTCGAAATCTCTACGGATATGGGTTCTACGCTCGGCTCGCCAAGGAGACGGGTGACTGGCTTTGGGAGACGACTCAGAACTGGCGCAGCCCCGGTTTCGAGGCCAACGATCTCGGCGTTCTCGGTCGAGCGGATTACAAGTGGATGATGGCGAACGTCTTCCGGCAGTGGACGACCCCCGGACGCTGGTACCGGCAGATGTATACGATCCTGGGCGCGCAGCAGCAGGTGAATTACGAAGGCAGGCGCACAGATGTCGACTACCATGCCTGGGGCCAGGTCATTCTCAAGAACTACATGAACTTGAACGGCTTCACGATCCGGCACCCAAGCACGTATGACGAGCGCCTGACGCGCGGAGGACCAACCGTAATTCACTACGGTTACAACATGTACTCCCTTTTCTTTGGCACCGATTCACGTCCGCGCGTCGTCGGGAATGTGCAGGTTCAGTACATCACACCGGTCGACAACACTGAGGGCGGGCGAGTCGCTTACTATCCGTCGCTAACGATCAAGCCCTCTTCCCGGTTTTTGATCAACCTGGGACCCTCTCTCGACTTCGACAACACGGCGCAGCAATTCGTGACGGCGGTGACTGATCCAAACGTCGCTCCGGAGTTCGCCGGCACACGTTACGTGTTCGGACGCCTGCGCCAGAAAACTTTCTCTCTCGATACTCGAGTGAATACGACATTCACCCCGAACCTCACACTCGAGCTGTTCGCGCAGCCATTCCTGGCGAGCGGAAAGTACACGAGCTTCAAGGAATTCGCGGAGGTGAACTCGCGGCGGATGAATAATTTCGGGCGGGACAACGGAAGTACGGTCGTCACCAACACTGACCCGCAGACGGGCGCGATCACCGGATATACGGTCGATCCGGATGGCCCGAGCGGAGCCGCGGCTCCCTTTACATTTGAGAACCCGGATTTCAACCTGAGATCCCTTCGCGGGACCAGCGTCCTGCGCTGGGAGTATCGCCCCGGATCAACGCTGTTCTTTGTCTGGACTCAGGAGAGGGATGGATCCGACAAGTTCGGGGACTTCAACTTCAACCGGGACAGGTCGGCACTGTTTCGGGATCGTCCGAAGAATGTGTTTCAGGTAAAGGCTACTTACTGGATCGGCAGGTAATTCTGGAGGTTTCGTACTGCCGTCCGAGACCGCGGTTGAGCCGCAGGCGTCGGGCAGTGGTCCTACATGCCCGACGTTCGGCCGCGAGTTAGCGAGGCGGTCTTGGCCGAGGTCGGCTTGGTCGCTACCGAAGTCTTTCCTGATTTGACAGAAGACTTGCGCGAGACGCGGTGCGAGCGGGATCTGTAGACTCCTCGCACCCAACGGGCCCGGGTACCACGCACGTCGATGTGAGCGAAGGGTCCGCTACGGCCATAGTAGGCATAGAGGCCTGTGCCACCAACTAGCTCCGGGTAGCGAGCCTCAACGCGTTCTACTGCGTCGAGGATCAGCTTGACGTCGGCAAAGTTGACGCGGCCGTCTCCGTTCAGATCGGACATCTTGCCATTGCCTTCCTGGTCGATGAAGACGTCGGCGGCGTCGCCGAACTGGTGACGGCTGTCGCGCGCGCTTCCCTCGCCGCGAACGGCGGCGTTGTGCGCGGGCGTCCGAAAGCCGGAGCGAATTCGCATTCCTTCGGCGTTGACACCGTGATCGTTCAGGTCTTCGATCACCAGCTCCAGTTTGTCCAGTAGCGGCTCACGGAGCACGACGTACTTCGGCCAGATTTCCTGCTGGCCGTGGGACACGAAGTCCCGAAGGCGGAAATGCTCGGACACCCGAGTGTCTTCGTTGTCGGCTGTCACTTCAATGAAGCCGTCCGGGTTTCTGTAGGCTTCCGATCGCAGTCGACCCTTTTCCTGGGGCCAATAGCCGAGTCGATACCCGTTCAACCAGGCGCGAACCTTCTGTCCGAAGGACCGCATCGTAAAGACCGTTTCCACACCCGGCGTGGGACCGCCCTGGATGGAAGCGCTCGCGACTTGGGCGCCGGGGAGGGCGGCCAGGGATATCCAGTCTTCAGGCAGGACAAATCGGGCGAAGACCTTCCCACTTAGACCGCTGCCTTTTTCGCCGGACGGTGACAGTAATGGCTTAGCGGCTGATGGACTGCTATCCCGAACGACGGCGCCTGATCCGATTGCTGGTGCGGGGACCGAGTCACTCTGATTCGCGACAGCACTCGAGCCTGTCCGGACGGCGTGCGAGGTGAACTGCAATGCGCTCGCTTGCGCCGGCAGGATGATCGCCGTGAGGATGAGAAACACTGTTACGGCTGAGCTGAGCGTGTCGCGAGATCTGTTCATCAAGGCTCCTCTTCGGTAGCTCGACTGACATGGCGTCGCTGTCGCTTCGCTTTAGCCTCGGGGCTTTGCGTCGCCGCCTTTAGGCGGGTTTGCCGGTTGTCGGAGGCGCCCGCTATTGATCAGCTTGGGCGCGAACAATAAGATGACGGTCGGGACCGCCAGAATGTAACTGCTGAGGTTGGTTTTTCCTCAGACTTCACTTTAAGTGCATCACCTAACTCTCATTGCACCTTCGGTATAAGTAGTTGCAGTTTAAGGACTGCATAAGGTGTAACGAAATGGCCCTCCGAGCACCTCCCAGTCTCGTCCGGCTCGATTCTCCAGCTCGTGAAACAGATGTCTGGGGCCAGCGGCCGGAGGCTAGGGCGCTACTTCGCCGACTTCAACGACGCTGTCTTGGCCACTGACGACATCTTGGCCAATGACGCTGTCTTGGCCATTGGTACCCGCTCCGCGCCACCCATTTGGGTCACGTACTCGCCGGTCACATCGGTGCCGCGAACCACTCCCGTCAGCGTCTGCTCGCCCGACGCTGATCCCAGCTTCCAGGTCAGCGCGGCCCTGCCCTTGGTGTCGCTAACGACTCGCGCCGGACTCACTGTCCCCGATCGGACCGAGAAGTTGAGCCGGGCATCCGGGACCGGATTTCCGTAGACGTCCGTGACCACCGCAAGCAGCTTCTTTCGCTTTGCGGACTCGCGGGAGTGGCGCTCACCCGGCACGTCGTCAAAAGCCAGATTTGCCGCGGCCGCGGGAGTCGCGCGGGCGACGACCTTGAGCAGCTTTTTGACCCCGTCGACGTGTATCGCCAAGGTGTATTCACCGGCGGAGTGACCCATCGTCCAACGGGTTCTGGCATAGCCGAGGGAGTCGGTCGTGAGGGCGCTATCCACTACGGTGCCGCCCGACGGTGCCAAGGCCATGGCCGCGCCTACGACAGCGCTTCCATTCTCATCCACCACTCGGAGCACCACCGACTTCGGCAGCTCGGCACCCGCACGCGCGTGCTGAGCGTCGCCACTCACGGCGACAATCGCGGCCGCCGCGCCGGCGAGAGCACCTGCGCTTATCGTGACCGGCGGTATTCCCAGGCCGGAGGCAACACCAACCTGCGCCCTCAGCCGCTGAACCCCGGTTTTCTTCGCCAAGGTCCAGCGCGCGCTTGCAACTCCGAGGGAGTCTGTGCGCGAACTCGAGGCGTGGAGGAATCCTCCGTCGACGAGAGTCCAACGAACCGGCACGTCCGGAAGCACTCGTCCCGATGAGTCCGTTACGCGAATCGCCGCCGAGTCGGCAAGCTCATCCCCAGCGTGGCCGCTGAGGTGATCCGCCAGGGCGAGAACCCGAGTGTTTGCGGCGACGGGGTCTGCCTCCGCCCGGATCGCGAGCGCGCTGTCGACGTTCTCGACGCTGGCGAACAGCGTCTGCCGGCCGGGATAGGATCCAAGTGTCCAGGTGGCTCGAGCGCGCCCGTCAGCGTCAGTGACCGCGGCTGCCGGATCGACGGTGCCCTGGCCCTCGCCAAGTCGAAAGCTCACTCTCTTGCTCGACGCGGCTGATCCCTTTCGATTGGTCGCGCGCACTACCACCGCTTGTGCGAGCGTCTTCCCAGCCAACGCCCGCTGACTGGAGCCTGCAACGAGCGCTATTGCCACCGCCGGCGTGACCACAGAGACACCCGTCCGGGCGGAGACTCCGTCGACTTTGGCGGCGACCATCGTCCGGCCGGCATTCCGCCCGGTGATTACTCCGCCGCTGTCGAGAGCGGCGACGCTGTTGTCGTCGATGTGCCACGTAGCGGTCAGTCCGTTGATCGCATGTCCGCGCGCATCCATGGCGCTCGCACGAAGCTGCAGCTCTGCGCCCTCCGGAAGCACTATCACGCTGTCGCCGTTCGCCCTGCCGACGTCGACCGACGCCACGCGCTGCTTGACGACGATGGTCGAATGGGTGATGAGCTTGCCAACCACTACGCTGACCATTGTCCTTCCCGGACCGTGCGCAATGACGGAGCCGTCCGCCAACACTGTCGCAATGCTCGAGTCCCCAGTGGTCCAGGTGGGACGAGCACCCACCAGAATGCTCCCGTTCTTGTCCGTTACCGTGGCCGCGTAGTGTACCGTGTCGTCGATCGCGTAGGCGGTGTCGATCGCCGGGCGCAGGCCCACCCAGGTCGCACCGAGATTACCGATCGACTGATGCGATTCGGATTGTCCGATGACGCCGTAGGAGTACAACGCCGTGAAAATCGAGACGAGGGCGGCACCGGACGAAGCGGCCAGCGTAACGACTTTACCAACGTGACGAAACCAAATTGCTTTTTTTGCTGCGGTCGCGGTCTGGGCCATTGATTAATGGACTGAAATCGACCGAGCACCGTCACGCGTTTTTCGCACTGATTGTCAGATTTTTCTGGCGATGGGAACGATGCCGCTGCCCGAAGTTGACGACCCATAAAACACTTATCCCGCCTTCACTCGTGAAAGTGAAGACGGGATAGTGGGTTGCAATCGTGATGCCCTTCAAGCTGCATCGCTAATCACGGCCTGTTAGCAATCTCTGTCTTCCTCTCCGTGATTCTCGTGGTTTCCGTCGTGATCGCGTCCCGGTGTTCCGGTCGGCGGTACTGGTGCCGCAGGCGCCTGCCAAGATATAGCTCGGTTCTGCGGATTGTCTCCAAATCCGACGACCTTGCCGGAAATGTTGACGCTTCTCGCCTGGCTGCTGGGGCCAGCGAGTACGCCCAGATCAAGCATCGTACGTGAACCGGTTGAGCTCGCAGGGGCCGAGCTCGATACTGCCGGGGCCTTAGGTGCAGGGCTCGAAGATGGCAAGCCCAACCAGGCTCGGTCACGTTCGCGTTCCTGAGCGCGACGTTCGGAATCCGAGCGTGAACGATTGTCCGAGTGTGAGCGCTGCGATTTCGACGACGCCGACAACTTACAGGTCGACGGCGTTCCAGCAGCTGACGCCATTTGCCACAGAGTAGCGTGCTTGCTGCCATCGGCTACGCCAGTGCCGC
>JALYZH010000411.1 GCA_030948945.1 Gemmatimonadota bacterium
CGCCCGCTCTCACCCAGTCGCCGGCGTGCACGCGCAGGTGCTTGCCGGCTGCGATCTCGTACAACTGACCCGGATCCTCACTATCCGCCGGCGTGTCCTTCGGCACGACTCTGATCTCGCGCTTGCCGCGCTTGATATCGCCGAACCTGACCTCACCATCAATTTCAGAGATGGTAGCCGGGTCCTTCGGACGACGCGCCTCGAACAGCTCCGCCACACGCGGCAGACCACCGGTGATGTCGCGCGTCTTGTAAGCCTCGCGCGAAATCTTCGCGATGATGGTACCCGCGCTGATCTTCTTCCCATCCTCGACCGTCAGTTGTGCTCCGACTGGGATGACGAAGTCTCTCAGGCGCTTCTCCTTTCCACCCTTCGTTTCAACAATCTCGATATGCGGGTGTAACTTCTTTTCCTTGTCTTCGATGACGACCGTCTGCCGGAGACCGGTGAGCTCGTCGAGCTCCTCGGACACCGACTCGCCCGGAATCAGGTCGACGAAGCGCAGAGTTCCCTCTACGTCGGCGATGATCGGATTGGTGTACGGATCCCAGGTGAAGATGATCTGATCCTTCCTCACCTCGTCGCCGTCCTTCACCATCAGCGTGGCGCCGAGCGGCACCTGCAGGCGCGCGCCAACGCTGGCGTTGCGCTCGCCCGAGCTCTTGATCGTGAGCTCACCCTCGTACGAGGTGACGATCTGATGTCCCTCGGCGTTGGTGACGCTGACGAGTCTGTCGCCATACTCGATCGTGCCCGCGACCTTCGACTTGCGCGCGGTCTGCTCGGCGATACGCGCCGCAGTTCCACCGATGTGGAAGGTGCGGAGCGTGAGCTGGGTTCCCGGCTCGCCGATGGACTGTGCGGCGATGATACCGACCGCTTCGCCCTTGTCGACCATCGCCATGGTCGCGAGGTTGCGGCCGTAGCACATCTGGCAGAGACCGCGCTTCGCCTCACAGGTGAGAACGCTGCGGATCTTCACCGTCTCGAGACCGGACTCCTCGATGCCGGCTGCCATGTCTTCGTCGATGAGCTGACCAGCCTCGACCAGCAAGGTGCGCTGACCGGACTCGTCGATCTCGTGAACATCGTAGATGTCTTCAGCGGCCACGGTGCCGACAATGCGCTCGGCCAACGGCTCGATGATGTCCTCGCCTTCCTTCAGCGCTCCGACTTCGAGGCCGAGAATGGTTCCGCAATCCTCTTCGGTGATCGTCACATCCTGCGCGACGTCGACGAGGCGGCGGGTGAGGTAGCCGGCGTCCGCGGTCTTGAGCGCGGTGTCGGCCAGACCCTTGCGTGCACCGTGCGTCGAGATGAAGTACTCGAGCACGGACAGACCTTCACGGAAGTTCGACTTGATCGGGCTTTCGATGATCTCGCCGATGCCTCCCGTCAGTTTCTTCTGCGGCTTCGCCATCAGTCCGCGCATTCCAGCGAGCTGACGGATCTGATCGCGCGATCCACGGGATCCGGAATCGAACATCATGAAAACCGGATTGAATCCGTCGTTCGATTCACGCATCGCGCGAACCATCGCGTCGGCGACATCGTTGTTGGCGTGCGTCCAGGTATCGATCACCTTGTTGTAGCGCTCGCCGTTCGTGATGTTGCCGGTCTGGTACGCCTTCTGGAACCTGTTGACACGCTCCTCGGCCTCGCTGAGCAGAGTCTCCTTCTCAGCGGGGATGTGAAGGTCTTCGATTCCAATCGAGACGCCACCGCGCGTGGCGTAGCGGAATCCGAACTCCTTGAGGCGATCCAGGAACGGGACCGTTCCCTGCAAACCGCTGCGGCGGTATGACTCGAAGACGAGTTCGCCCAATGCTTTCTTCTTCATCTCCCGGTTCTGGAAAGCAATCTCCTTCGGGATGATGGCGTTGAACAGCACGCGGCCAACGGTCGTGTCGACCCACCGGTTTCCCTCGACGTCCTGCACGAAGTACCGGATCGGCGTGTGGAACGTCACGCGGTCCTGCGACAGCGCGAGCTCGACCTCGGCGACGTTGGTGTATGACTTACCGTTCTTGCCGTTCTTTGCACTCTTGCCGGCGTTCAGCTCGAAGCCCGGCGGAGCCTTGGTCGCGAAGTAGCAGCCGAGCACGATGTCCTGGCTGGGCTCGGCGACCGGACGTCCGTCCGAAGGCTTGAGAATGTTGTTCGACGA
>JALYZH010000381.1 GCA_030948945.1 Gemmatimonadota bacterium
CCTAGCGGCTTCCCCAGATTAGTGGGAAACCCCCAATGCGTCGGCATACAGCGGATTCGGCCTCAACTCGCCATCGACGAGGATCTCGCGGTCCCATGGGAGAATGATCGTGCTCTCGGTCGCGATCGCGTGGAAATCCGGAGCGTAGTTGCCGGTCCGGATCGCGACGGCCGTTCTGATCTCGGCAGCGCCGGCCTCGTTGACTGCTGAGATCGCCAGCCGCAGAGTGTCACCAGAATCGCAGGTTTCGTCCACGATGAGTACACGCTTGCCGCGCGCCTCTCTGGGAGCGGCTCCGAACACTTCGGGCCTCTCGCGCGCCTGAGACGAGTGGAATTTCCGGCTCACAACCAGCGAGTGAAATTCGCGGCTCAGTATCGCGGCGATCACCGCACCCGGAATCACTCCCGCCGTGGCGATCCCGATGACCAGCTCCGGGTCGTAGGCTCGCGCGACTTTGAGCGCCAGTCCACGCGACAGCTCGCCGAAGAAGGGCCATTCGATTTCGAGCACGCCTTTGCTGGCGTCGACCGTGTGTTTGCGGGGTGACATTTCGCTCTCAAAGCGTTCGTGGAAAAGCAGTTAGAGTTAAGCTAGCCCTCCCACATCTTAGTCGGTAGATTCGACCAAATGTCATTCTGGGACCGTCTGACAGGCGGAAAGCCGAAACCGACGAGCGGAAGCCTCGACTACCTGAATGAGGCGCTCGCGCTGGAACGTCAGGGCGATTACGACGCCGCGCTGACATCCTATCGGCTCGCCCTGCGGCAGACACCGAACAATCACAAGGTCCTCCAGAACATGGCGATCGCCTACTCGAAGCTCGGCCAAATGGACGAAGCAATTCGCTGCTATCGGCGCGCTCTCGCGATCGAGCCGAAGCTTTCCGGCGCCCACTACGGGCTCGCGTTTCTGCTCCTGCGGCGCGGCGACGTGGCTGACGCCGCCTTTCATCTCGAAGCCTTTCTGATGGATCCGCCGCGCAGTCCCGAAGCGGAGCGGTGGGTGAAGCACGCGCAAAAGACGCTCGAGGAAATGAAAGGAGCGGGACCTCCACCTCCTTCCCATCCCGGCCAAAGGCTGAAGACGAATGAGTACCCTGGGATCGCAGAGTAGATGGGGGCGGTACTCTCAGTCGTAAGCCAGAAAGGAGGAGTTGGCAAAACCACCACCGCAGTCAATCTCGCCGCAGCATTTGCGCGACGCGGGATGAAGACGCTGCTGATCGACGTCGATCCGCAGGGGTCGGTGAGATACGGTGCTGGTCTGGCGCGCGGTCACGAGACAGCGGGATTCGCCGACTACCTGAATGGCGAGAAGACCCTTCGCGAGATAATTCTGCCGACCGCCCTGCCCTGGCTCAGAGTCATTCTCGCCGGCTCGGTTGCTGATGAAGCGGATCACGCCGTTTATTCCCAGCTGGTGCGCGAGACGAACGTGCTCCACGATCTCCTGACCATGGCAGAGCAGCGCTGTCAGGTGGTTGTCGTGGATACGCCGCCAGGATTGGGGCCGATCACGCGCAAGGTACTGGGTCAGACCGAGCACGTGATCGTGCCGCTGCAGTGCGAACCGCTCGCGCTTCAGACGACGCCACAGATTCTCCGCTTGATCCAGGACATCGTGGCGACCAACGAGCGACTCACGCTCGACGGAATCCTTCTCACGATGTACGAGCCGAACAATCCAGCCAGCGACCGGGTAGTGGATTACGTGAGAAGGCACCTTCCCGCCAACATCGTCTTCGACGTCGTCATTCCGAGGAGTGCCGCTGCCGCGGACGCATTCGCCGCTGGCCAACCCGTGGTCGTGCGGAGTCCCGCCGATGCCGCGTCGCAGGCTTACGTCAATCTCGCGACGATTCTGGCCGACCGTCTGGTATGAGCAGGTCGAAGGTGATGGCTGTCGTCTTCCCGGCGTTGCTCTCGCTCGCCGCCTTTGCCTGCAGCGATGTGAGCGGCAGCTCGACATCGGTTCTTTCCATTCAGTTCGACAGTTTGGGGGCGCCTTCGGTCGTCGTCGGGGATACTCTCCGCGACACCACCGGGGCGGTGATTTTTCCGGTTGTTCACGCGTACAACCTCAAGGGCGACGAGATCACTCCCGTCCCTGTGCGCTTCCAGTCTCCTGACTCGGGTATCGTCGTTGACAGCATCACCGGAAGCGTCTTCGGCGACAGCTTGAGGTCCACCCCCGCCCGGATAGTGGCGACTGTCGGCAGCTTGCAGGCGATCCAGCGGGTGGACCTTACTCTGCGACCTGACTTCATTGTCGCAGAGAACGGGCGCGATTCCCTGTCATACTCGCTCCTCGATACTACTCTCAACGTATCCCCGCAGCTGACAGTGAAGCTACGTCACGGAGTCGCGCCCAACGACAGCGCGGTGAAGTCATATATCGTCAGCTTTGCGATCGTGTCGCAGAGCGATCCTCGCCTGGGGGAGCTGGTGAACAACTCCGGGAAGCCATCTGTCGTTGACACGACGGACACGAACGGTGTAGCGGGACGGGCGATTCGGCTGCATCCTCTGTTCCTGACTTCCGCCACCGCAGTCGATTCGATAATCGTAAATGCGACCGCCAAGTATCGCGGCGTGCAGGTGGCAGGGAGTCCGGTGCGACTCGTTCTCACGTTGAAACCGCGCAGCTAGACCACGTACTGAGCAGGGGGAAGCAGTGATGGAAGCACGAGGTGGACCAAGGCCCGCTCCGGGAACGCTGACCAAGCTGTTTTTCGATGCCGTCTCGAAGTTCAACCGGCCCGACGCGTTACAGGTCAAGGTTGCCGGCGCATACAAGCCGATCTCGCACAGCGAGGTTGCCGAGCGGGTGCGTCACGCCGCGCGGGGCCTGTCATCACTAGGCGTGCGGCGCGGCGATCGCGTTGCGATCCTCTCGGAAAACCGGCCGGAGTGGGCAATAGCTGATTATGCATGCCTCACCGCCGGGCTGGCCGACGTTCCGATCTATCCAACGCTCCCGGGGGACCAGATCGCCTACATGCTCAAGGATTCAGGCGCGGTTGCAATCTTCGTTTCCAACAAGACGCAGGCGGAGAAGATCCGGGAGATCCGAACCCAGTTGCCGGCGCTCAAGACGGTCATCGGCTTCGACGAGATTCTCGGGTTGACCAACATGTCGATCGCCGAGCTGGAAAAGCGCGGCGCCGCGGGAGAAACGAGTCTCTCGATCGCGACATACAAGGAAGATGCCCTCAGCGTGAAACCGGACGACCTGGCGACGATCATCTACACCTCGGGCACCACCGGCGAGCCCAAGGGCGTGATGCTGACGCACGACAACATCTACTCCAACGTCGAGGCCTCGAGGAGGGCGATCCCGTTCGAAGGGCGCGATGTCGGACTCAGCTTTCTTCCCCTCTCGCACATCTTCGAGCGGATGGC
>JALYZH010000400.1 GCA_030948945.1 Gemmatimonadota bacterium
ATGGTGGACTGGACGGTAGATCGCAACCTCAGACTATGGCGCGCGGTATTCAGTGAGCTGGACGCCCACACCGCGCGGCTCCGCGCATCCGGTGCGCTCGCGCCCGTAGGAGACACCGACTTCCAGTACAATCGCGAGGAGCTCTTTGCGCGACTCCGCGAGCCGGTGGAGCGCCGACTGGACGAATTCAACACCGAGCGCGAAGCGCGGGAGATCGTCACGTCGGTGAAGGAAGCCGTGATGAGTGCATTCGGCGTCAACGTTCTCGCGGTCGGACTCGCGGGCATCTTCCTCGCCATCTTCACGACTGCCGCTCTGGACTTCACTGGGTTGCTAACCGCAACGCTGGCTGCAATCGCCGGGTGGATGATCATTCCCGCGCGTCGCCGGCACCTGGTGAAAGAATTCGAGGAGAAGATCTCGAAGTTGAACGAGGACCTCGCGGTGCTGCTGCGTGCGAAGTTCGAGGAGCAACTCAGGCGCTACGAGCGTCAGCTTCTGGAAGTCGTTGCGCCGTACGAGAGGTTTCTGGACACAGAGCGAACGAAGCTGGAGAGGGGACTCGAGTCGTTGCGCGGGGCCGAGCGGGAAGTAGTGGCGCTCGAGCGGCGCGTCGCGGAAACTTTTCCGGAAGAGCAGGTGGGCCGACCGTTGATCGTACAATCAGACTCGATGCTGCGCGCTTAGAGTTAAGGCATGTCAACCTACGTCTACGCCTTCCGGGCGGTGTTTCTCGCTGCCTTCGGCGCGGTATTCGTCGGGGCCCCGCTCTCGGCGCAACCAGGCATCGAACGCGCGACAACGATCAAGCCAGGTGAGTCATGCCCGCCGGGCACGACGGAGATTCGACCGCGCAGCTGTATGAAGCCGGAGGCTGAACCGCCGACTATACTGGATTATCGCCCGCGATCGACGCTTGTGGTGCCCGAGCACGTCGTGAAGAAAGCGCGCTACCCGGCGATCGATTTCCACGGGCATCCTCAGGCCATGCTCGGATCGGTCGAGTCGCTCGCGCGGATGGGTGCGGATCTCGACGCTCTCAACGTCCGGATGATCATCGTTGCGAACAACGTCTCGGGTGACGAGCTCAAGCGCATGGAAGCGACGATCAACTCTTCGCCGTCGATGAAGGATCGCGTCCGTGTGTTGGCGGGGATCGACGTTTCGAATGTGGGACCGGGATGGGCTCAGCGCGCGGTGGCGCAGCTCGAGGGTGACGTCGCAGCGGGAGCGGTGGGCATCGGCGAGATCGGGAAGGGATTTGGCCAGACGATCCGGAAGGCGGACGGCTCACGCCTCGCGCTCGACGACCCCGCCCTCGACCCCATTTGGCAAGCGGCCGCTCGGCTCAAGCTGCCGGTGTCCATCCACACCGGAGATCCGCAGGAGTTTTACCAGCCGGTGGACTACACGAATGAGCGCTGGCTCGAGCTGTCGCTGTTCCCGGGGCGTCGCGTGTCCCCCGACCGGCATCCCAACTTCGACGAGCTGATGAAGGAGCGCGACAATCTATTCCGCCGCAATCCGAAGACGACCTTTGTCGCCGCGCACATGGGCTGGCACGCCAACGACCTGGGCCGTCTTGGCAGGATGCTGACGGAGATGCCCAATGTGTACGTGGATGTCGGTGCCGTACTCTACGACATCGGGCGGCAGCCGCGGGCCTCGCATGATTTCTTCGTGAAGTTTCAGGATCGGATACTCTTCGGCAAGGACTCCTACCAGCCGGAAGAGTATCCGTACTACTGGCGCGTGTTCGAGACGAACGACGACTACTTCGACTACTACCGCGGCTATCACGCGTTTTGGAAGCTGTACGGTATCGGGCTTCCGGATGAAGTGCTGAAGAAAGTGTATTACAAGAACGCGGTGACGATCACCCCGGGGTTGCCGCAAACCGGGTGGCCACCCTGATCGGTCCGCACTTTCGTGCATAATGTGTTCGTACGGCGTGTGTTGCTGCTCGGTGTCCATGGTTATGGCGTGCTGGTGACCAGCGCAAAAGATCGGAGTGGGCTCGACCTATTGATCGAAAGTCCGCCAGGCTACGAACGCGCCAAACTCCTTGCGGCCGATAGGCCAACAGTCCCGACCTTGAAGGGCGTGGACAGTACGTCTTCATGGACCTGGGACCTAACTCGTTGGCCCACCTCTGTTTACAGATTGGCTGGTGTGAATTCGGGCGCAATTCACATGGACTTGTCCATTGCCGACCTTAGGCAAGCTGCCTCTCATGCCAATTCAAGAATCGTTGGATGGTACCATCATACAAAGCTTTGGGCGCATCGACAGGCAAACCCATTACAGACCGTACCTTCTCTGCCAACGCCTTATGACTTAAAGGGTAGAGATGATACTTCAGAATCAGCGTAAAGCCCCCAACCCTTGCGACCTTCTGAATCCAGATTCTCGGCATCTGCCTGACCACGAAGACCGGTACTATATCTAGATAGCGACTCAGTTCAAGCTTCGCATCTAACTCAGCCGCCGTGATATAGGATAGAGTGTTTTTTACCTCAACTCCGTACACACGAGCGTCCCGTTCAAAAATGAAGTCCAAGTTCTGATCCGTCCGCTCCCATTTTTTTGACTTGAAACTGTTAGCATTTCTTGCACGCTGGCCAAACCCAAACCTGGAAAAGCCGTCGCTCACCAACAATTCCCCAGTATTTCCGAGAGCCGCTGTAAAATCTGGATCAGCGTACTGCTCAACCAATGAAATCAGTTCGCTCACCTCGCGAGTTGTGTATCTCTTCGAGCGATGCCAGACAAGATTGATGGGTGCCCCATAAGACAATTGACGCTGCACTAGAACAAGCGACCCTTCTTCGGTCAGCCTCTTCAGGGCGCGGTGAGTGATCCAATGGAAGTATTTATCCTCGAACAGGATTTCTATCTGCCGAGACGTGAATACCCGATCCTTGCTCGTGTCGAAGTAGGTGCGCAACTCCGTAACGGCCTGCTCCTCGACTAGATCAGGAAGCTTCTCCTCTTCCGGGTCCTCCCAGTAGTCTTCCTCGTTCCATTGTCCCACTAGAGAGACTGACGAGTGGTAGTCCCGCCTCGTTGCGCACTTTTGCCTTTTTCGACCGCTGGCATCAAATGGGGCGCCGTCGGATTTAACTCAACGACGATCACTCTCACTAAACCAGATGGAAATCTTAGCGTAGCTGGCACGCTAGTCTTCTTTTGATGAGCGCGCACGTCCATCAAGAGTAGCCACCCAGAATCTCTCTGTTCTGATTTCATATACTGTGCGAGCTGATTGGGCCCCGTGAGCATTCCCGTCAGGATCTTGAGTTCGACCAAGTGGAGAGTTCCTGAAAAGCTGATCCCCACGTCTACAAATCCTATCCCAGAGCTAAACTCCCGCAGGACGAGACCTGTCGGCCCCACAAAAGCTCTGGCAAAGACCGCTAATAGAGCCTGAGCGATTTTCTCCGGTCGCGGCCGAAGCTCTCCACTCTTTCGAGACACCCAAAAGGAATCAATAGCGCGGGCTTCTACTGAACTCTTGAAATCGTTTAGTAAATCTCCTATTGAACGTCTCTTACCCTTCTTCTTTCGAGTGTCGGGGGTGAACTCTGGCCGGAATACGGTGCTTTCCTTCTGCGACGGGGGGAACTTTCTGAGCAAAATGCTCGCTAGCTTACTTTGAAAGTCTTCCCGTTCTAAGCCGGGATTCGCGGTGAAGAATGCAGTGCGGACACCTGCAATTCTTTTTCGCACCACCTCTTCGTCTGATCCCCGCTCCGGCTTCCAGAACGCATTCGCGAGGCGCACAGCATATCCGTCAGGGTCCGCCAAGCCTCTCCTCGCGAAAGAATCCTCAAGGAACCGTTGAACGCTGAAGATCACTACTGCTGTGTGTCCTGTTCCTTCAAACGCCTTGTCCTATCAATCCGAAGCCCAGCCTCAGTGAGTGAAAATTCCTCGCAAAGAAACGGGGTTATGCGTAGGCTTCGATCTAAAGGCTTTTTCGACCAAATATCCTGGCTTCCTCTCGAATCGACCAACTCGAGTAGACCTTCCCGAGCCAAATATTTGAGGTCCGGACCCACATTTTGGCGTTGCATCCCCAAGTGTGCAGCGATCTCGCTTACGCTCCTCTCGCCATTCGTTGCGAGGTACACCTGGGCACGCCTCACGCTTGTTCCGAAGATCTTCTTAACCTCTGCAAAGTGCTTACTCGCTTCAGCTCTTAATGCAAAGGCATTGGTCTGCTCAATGGAATCTACCTTATGTTCGATTTTGGCTAGACGAGCAAGAATCTGCTGATCACGATCCACAGAAGAAGAATCTGTCACTCATCCTCCGAGCCAGTTGCTTGCACTCTGGCTCCCTTTCTCGCCCTCGATATGACCGGATTCACATCGTTAGGAGTCTTCCCCAGCCAGCGCGCAATGTCTACCGGCCGCACGCCGATTGAATGAAGAAGTAGGATCATCTCGTTGTTTGAGCGCCCGGTCTGAAGCTCTTTAATCTTCAGCCGCACCAACACGTTGAGTGACTGGTCGATCGATTTCAGCGTTGTGTCCGCGGAGGCGATGTCCGTTGCGGCGTTCCCTTTCGGGCCCATTTTTATCCCCAAGCACATTTTTTTTTGGCTAAAACGATTCAGGTCCAGTGACGCTAGCATATGCAGGGGTCCCTAGTCTGCTTCCCCTAAGCTTGGGCCCTATGCGTCTACGATTGCCGAGCGGGTTCTTATTCCTCGGGCGGGGCAACCCCTCCGTCCTCTCCTCTCGGAAGTAGCCCGCTTTTGCGAGCTTCGGCAATGTCCCTCCGGACATTGTTTGCGTTACGCCCGGTAATCCTTGCAATCTCGAAAGCTCGCAACCCGGCCTTGTACAAAACTACCGTTTGACCCTCCGCAGTTCGTTTCTGTCCCGGCCCCAATGCCCCCTGAACCAACAAGCTTATAATGGCATCGAGTCGTCTAACGACTTCTGTTCGCTCGCTTCCAGATTGTTTCTCGTCGCCTGTCCCTTTCATCTTACCGTCCTCGCTACATCAGTCCCGGTAATAACGCTATCTGCTCTGACAGGTGTGCTTCAGCCCAAGTCCAATACTCCGGTCACCCTACCGTGTATCCGTAATCTCGGAAATGTCGATTCCCTATCAGCCAGGGGCATTTTCATATCATCAAGGGATCGGCTGCGGCGACGCGGTTAGTCGCCCCGATCACTTGTAGCCTCCTGAGCTGACACG
>JALYZH010000034.1 GCA_030948945.1 Gemmatimonadota bacterium
CGGTCGAGGCACGCCACGCCGCCACCATTCGGGACATGATCGATCCCGGCTCACGCGCCTTTGCCGGCGACGACGTTGTCGACGAAACGGGACGCGACCGCGCACTGGAACCTTTGGAAGTACTGGCGATGGTTCAGCCGTTCTTCAAATCACGTCTCGTCATCGCTGGCCTCTAGGAGAAACCAATGCAGCCAAAATCATTATTTGAATCGCTCGACCCGGAGATCGGGGAGCGCATAATTTCGAGACGCGACGCCATCAGAAACGGCGCGGGTGCTTCATCTGCGGTGATGGCCGGCCTCGCCCTGGCATCCATACCGGTCGCGCTTGCGGCGCTCGCCAAGGACGTGTTTGCGCAGGGCGGCCTGCCGCTCGCGGTCGTCGACGTACTCAACTTCGCCCTCACTCTCGAGTACCTCGAGGCGGAGTTCTATCAGACCGGTGTGGGCACTTCAGGATTGCTGACAGGGAACGTGAGAGAGCAGTTCGACCAGATCCGAAAGCACGAGGTCGCCCACGTCGCGTTTTTGCGCCAGGTGCTCGGGTCGCGCGCGGTATCCAAGCCCGCATTCGACTACACCGGGGGCATGGGAAGAAAAACGGGGCCGTTCGCCGATGTCTTCTCCAACCCGGCTACATTTACGGCGGTTGCACAGGCGTTCGAGGATACCGGCGTCCGCGCCTACAAGGGTCAGGCTGCCAACCTAATGCGGCATGACGCCGTGCTCACGGCGGCGCTACAGATCCACTCCGTGGAAGCACGTCACGCCGCACAGGTGCGGCGCATTCGGCAGCAAAAGGGCTGGATTACCGAAGCCTCTCGCGGAAATCTGCCGGGCATAACCCAGCCGATCTACAACGGCGACGCCAACAAATTCCATTTCATTCTGGCTCAGCCGGGTCACGGCAACAGCATGTCGGAAGCATTCGATGAACCGTTGACGAGTGCCCAGGTGCTGAACATCGTCGGTCCATTCATCGCGACGCGCGGTTAGCAGGCCAAAGATGAATACAATCACAACAAATTGGGACACCGCGCCCAGGAGAGCATAAGTGAAGTCACTCACGACATTCGCATTGATATCGGCGCTCGCCGTTTTTTCCGGTAAATCCGCGAGCGCGCAGGCGCTGGGCCCTCAACGCCAGTTCGGCGCGCTCGAGCCACTCTACGCTTATACGAGTATCGATGTCGGCCCGGGCAACAACCGCGTTTCGTTGAAGGGATACGGAGGGCGCCTCTGGCTCAACCTCGCGCCCTTTTCCGGACCCGACAACAATCTCATTGGCAGGACTACGCTGGGGCTGTTCGCGCTGACGACCCCGTCGCAGGGAAGCTCTGGAGTAACGCTGCACCAGTACGGCGCCGATGCGGACATTCATTTTGCAGACAGACCGCTCATCGGATTCTTCGACCCCTACATCCTGGTGGGCGGAAGCGCGATCCGGCTCAACGTTGCGCGGACGGGGACCGGCCTTGCAACTGGCGGATCGACGCGATTGGCGCTCGCGCCCGGCGGAGGGTTGAGGGCTCAGATCCTGAACCGGTTCCAGCTGCGCGGAGAGGCAAAGGATCTCATCATCTTCTCGAACCGGACAGTCAACGCCGGCAAGAGTCGCACGACCAACAATCTTCAGGTCGTCGCGAGTCTCGGGTACACGTTCTAGAAATCCTGCCGGCTCACTCGCCGTAGACGGTAGGTTGGAGGCCGGCGAAGTTTGCCGGTCTCTCTTTTTTGGCGTTGGATACCTAGTGTCCTGCCCTCGTACGGTTCCGCGTCTCGCCCGTGATTACGACATTGATGCACGCCCACGAGATGAGGTTGAACGCCAGAACCAGTAGCGCGGCAACCTGATTCCGGTAGAACATGAACACTTCGGTAAAGCAGATCGAGAGCAGCACCGCCCGGTGAAAGAAATGCAGCGCCGTCATTCGCGAGCGGCGAAGCGCGATCACCGCGATGACGACGAAAATCGAGGGGATTAGCGTCGCACCAAGAAGCAGCCAGGCCGAAACTGGAAGGAGGCCAAGGATTCGGCCTCGCTGGCCGGAGACTTCCGCGACGATTCCGGCTGACAAGTCTCGCACAACGATCAACGCGACCGTGGCCGCATTTACTGCGAGCTGCAGAACGAAAAGCGTGATGAGGCCGCCTCGCTCGATGAGCGCCGCCAATCCCAATGTCAGGTCGTCCTTCTCGGCGATCGCGCCAAGGTATCGGAGCGCTCTCGTGCGTTCCTTTGGCTGGAGATCATTGATGACCGCCTCTTCCAGGTCGTGGACAGCATTGACAAGATATTCTTCCCTGCTGACCCCGCGCCGCATCTGAAGATCCCGAAACGCTAGATAGATGAGGACGAACGTGATGTAGATGAGCGCGATCGACGGCTGGTAGAAATAGTCGTTGTCGCGCGTGATGAACTTGCCTATTTCGTCGATGAACGTTCCGAACCCGATTCCGCCGACGAGGGCGGCCCACAGCCGCGTTCGGTTGCCGAGGAAAGAGAGGGAGGCGAGCAGCGCCGCCGCCATCAACAGGCCTCCCCAAAGCATGTGGGCAATGTGAAATCGCGCACCGCCAAGACTTGGATAGCCGGTAATTCGGAGAATGAACCTGATCGCCAGAACCGCAGAGACTCCGCCGACGATGAAAAGATCCAGATACCGCGCGGCGCCGAGATCGCGGGGGAAGGCGGAGTGTTTCATTCGAGACGTTACTTCAGCATCTTTGGGGTCGCAACCATGTCACCTTTGATCACACTGGCTCAGTCGCTCGGCCTGGCCTATTTGTCGGGCATAAGCCTTTACGCGACTGTCGCATTCCTTGGATTCGCTTCGCGCGCTGGATGGGTCGGGCCGCTCCCTGGTGTGCTCGGCGGATTTGTAAATCCGTTCGTCATCGCCGTCGCTACGATCCTCGCGGTGATCGAGTTCGTCGCGACTCTCATCCCTGGCGTCGCAACGCTGTGGGAGACAGTTCACACATTCATTCGGCCGCCTGCTGCAGCCGTTCTGGCGGTGGCGACGGCGTGGCATGGTGACCCGTCTCTGGTGCTCGTCGCCGGACTATTGGGGGGCGGGCTTGGCCTGGCCACTCACGTAACCAAGCTGGGCCTGCGTGTCGCCGTAGATACGTCGCCAGAGCCGGTGTCGAACGGGATCGTGAACACCGCCGAGCTCGGTGTGCTCGCGAGCCTGAGCTATCTGATCTGGCAGCACCCGATCGCGGCGCTCACAATCGCGCTGCTACTGCTCATCCTGACGGCGATGCTCGTTCGAATGGTGTGGCGAGCGCTGCGCAATTTCTTTACCGGGCACTGGCGGTCGTTTTTCCCGCACAACATCGGTAGCTAGACCGCGTTAGCACATCCTCTGCTTTTGCTCCAGCGCGGTCATTCAGCACGAGAGAAACAAGCACCAGGCTGCAGAGCGGTAGATACTAGAAAGAGGGAAAGTCGTCTCGACGTTTCCCTCTTTCTACGTATCTAGGCTCAGGATCCGGAGATACAACCTTAAGACGACCGCAAAGCTGCTGCGCGATGTTAAGATTTTGTTAAGAGGTACATCTCTTGCTTTTCGCTCGGGTATGGCCTCGCCACGCGCGATCACAGCTTTGTCGGGGGCCGCTCTAGCTGGCGGAATTGGCGTTGCGGTCTGGCGCGGGTCGACGAGGTCCGTAGATCGTCGAGTGCGTAGGCGGATTCATCCGAGACGATCGGCGGCTCTGACATCCATTGCAAACGGGATAAGTTATTTGGCTGGCCCGCGCACACATCCGTACACCGCTGCCGTCCTCGGACTTCTAATCAACCAAAGAGAGCGTCGCGGCGGCTTCGGGCCGAGTGCGGCGTCACTCGGAGCACTCGCGGTCGATAACGTGACACGTGTATTCGTGCACCAGCGGCGGCCCCCCAAGGCGGGCCGTCATCGCGGGCGCAACCGGTACGGTTATCCGAGCGGCCACACTACGGCGGCAACCGCAATTGCCATTGCCAGCGCGACGGAGATCGAAGACGGACTCTCAGTCGGAGAGCGCAGGCTGTTATGGAGCGTGGTCACCGCCATCTCCATAGCAGCGGGCTGGTCCCGGCTCTACCTCGACGAGCACTGGATCGACGACGTCGTCGGAGGCTGGATGGCGGGAATTGCTATCGGCCTCGGCTCAGCATCTCTCGTGGAACTCCGCGACTAGAGGTGGCACCTGTTTTGTACTTGGGTAGAAGGCGTAACACCCAACGTCGGAGAGTCGATTGAGTTCCAGGAATGTCCCGAACAGCCCCTGCGCAGAGCAGACGCCGGAAGACATCGAGCGGTGGCTGCGAGAAGAAATCAAAGTTGGTTCCGAGGTCGTAATCCGCGAGACTCAAGGCGGGCTGCTCCAATACATGCGCGGTCGCGTCGTCCGGGTCGGCAAGGCCATGCTCGAAGTGGTGCGACAAAGACGCGATGGGAGCTACGACCATACTGGCGAGTCGTTCAATTACTCAGGAAGGAACCGCTGGCATCCAAAAGGGCAGACCCAACTCGTCATGCCGACCCCTGAGGTTCTGGCTGCGTGCGATCAATGCATGACCGACACCGGATTCATGCCGGGATCGGCGTGGAGCTACACGACCTCCTTCTGAAGGCGTAGGCTGGTCCCGTCCGGTGCTTTGCGGAGCGCGCTCCATCGCTTGACGGGAGCTCTTCCGGGCTCTAAGGTGGCTGACGCTCCAAAGTGGGCGAAAACCCATTAGGCCACCATCGTCGGAGAGAGTAATGAGACGTCATTCGATTGCGTCGATCTTTTTGTCGTCGCTGTTTTTCTGCGCCGGCATGGCGCCACGCGCGCTGATCGCGCAACAGGCCGCGACGGTTGATCCTTATATCTGGCTCGAGGATGTAGACGCCAAGAAATCGATGGACTGGGTCAACGCCCACAACGCGTCGACGGTGGCGGAGCTGACTGGCAGTCCACTCTATCAGCCGCTTTATACGCGAATCAAGCAGGTCCTCGACTCGAAGGACAGGATCGCGTATCCGAACATCATCGGCGACAAGCTCTACAACTTCTGGCAGGACACCGATCACCAGCGTGGAATCTGGCGCCGTAGCAACATGGTCGATTATCTCGCCGGCAATCCAAAATGGGAGACGGTGCTCGATCTGGATGCGATGTCGAAGGCGGACAATGTGACTTGGTCTTGGGGCGGAGCGGATTGCCTGGAGCCCGCCAACCGTTACTGCCTCGTCTCGCTCTCTCGGGGCGGATCCGACGCGGCCGAAGTCCGCGAGATGGATGTGGTGACCAGGAAGTTCATGGACGATGGATTCAAGCTCTCCCAGAACAAGACGACGACAGCGTGGCTGGACACGAACACGCTGCTGGTCGGCACCGATTTCGGAGCGAACAGCTTCACGACGTCCGGATATCCGCGAGTGATCAAGCTGTGGAAGCGCGGCACTCCCCTCTCCTCCGCCACCACCGTGTTCGAGGTTCCGGCAGACCACGTCTCGGCGGGAGCGTACGTCGTCGATGCGGTGGGCCGGCGCTACGTCGTCATCAACGACGGCAAGACGTTCTACGAGGGAACGCAGTACCTGTACGACAACGGCAAGCTGGTGAAGTTCGACATCCCGGCGGACGCGGATCTCTACCTGGTGCGCGATCAGATGATCGTGTACGTGCGCGATCCATGGACTGTCGGCGGCACGACGTGGGGCACGGGATCGCTGGTCGCGACCTCCGTAAATGATTTCCTCGCTGGCAAGCGCGACCTGAAGCTCGTGATGAAGCCGGGCCCGCGCGAGACGATCAATCGCATTGCGGCGACGCGCGATTATCTCCTGATGAACGTCCTGAACAACGTGCGCGGCGAGCTGCGGCGTTACAGCTATAAGAACAGCGCCTGGACGTTCGACAAAGTCCCAGCCCCCGACCTCGGCACCATCGGCATCATTTCTACGTCGACGAAATCGAATCAATACTTCTTCAACTACACCAGCTTCATCCAACCGACCACGTTATTCATCGGGAACGAGGACGGAGCGGTGAAGGAAGTGAAGCGTCTGCCGGCGATGTTCGACGCGAACGGCTTAACGGTGGAGCAGCTCGAGGCAACGTCGAAGGACGGAACCAAGATCCCATTCTTCGTGGTGCACCGCGAAACACTCGTGCGCGATGGAAACAATCCGACACTGCTCTCCGCTTACGGCGGATTCGAATACTCCAACACACCCGCATATGGCACCACCATCGGCTCGGCGTGGCTCGAGCGCGGCGGAGTTTACGTGCTGGCGAACATCCGCGGTGGTGGAGAGTTCGGCCCTCAGTGGCATCGCGCGGGGCTCAAGGAAAATCGTCAACGCATCTACGATGACTTCACCGCGGTGTCCGAAGAGTTGATCCGTCAGCGCATAACGTCACCGGCCCATCTCGGGATTGTTGGAGGCAGCAACGGCGGACTTCTCGTCGGCGTAGCTTTCACGGAGCGGCCGGACCTGTACAACGCGGTGGTGATCCAGAACCCATTGCTCGACATGCAGCGCTACAGCCATCTACTCGCTGGCGCGAGCTGGATGGCGGAGTACGGGGATCCCGACAAGCCGGATCAGTGGGCTTACATCTCGAAGTACTCGCCTTATCAGAATGTTCGCGCGGGGGTAAAGTATCCGAAGGTGATGTTCACCACGACGACGCGGGACGATCGCGTGCATCCAGCGCACGCGAGAAAGATGGCGGCGAAGATGGAGGCGATGGGCTATCCGTTCTACTACTTCGAGAATACGGAAGGCGGGCACGGCTCGGGTGTCACGAACGAGGAGAGGGCGAAGAGTTTGGCGCTGACGTACACTTATTTGTGGAAGCAGCTCGGTGGGTAGCGCGAGACGATGGGTTGCGGCGTTCCTCATCTTCGGCCCGCCCGTCGCAGCCCAGCAAGTCACCCGTCTCGAGCGCGGTCGAGGGTTCATTATGCTCGACCTGGTAAGAGCCGACATCGCGGAGAACTACTTCGATTCCGCGTTCGGTGGGGTCGACCTCAAAGCGGTGTTTGATTCGGCCCGGGCCCACATCGAGCGCGCCGAGCGGGTGGAGCAGGTTCTCGGCGCGATCGCACAGGCGACGCTCGAATTGAACGACTCGCACACCGCGTTTATTCCGCCGAGCCTCGTCTATCGCGCGGAATACGGGTGGGACATGCGGTTCGTCGGGGACACCTGCCGAATCTTGAGTGTCAGACCGGGAAGCGATGCGGAAGCCAAGGGTATGCACGCCGGAGATGCGCTGCTGGCTGTCGGCGGAATCCCTCTTACCCGCCGGAATCTTTGGCAGCTTCGCTATGCAATAAATGGAATTCAACCGCGGGCCGGCCTCCGGGTCTCACTCCAATCGCCCAAGGGTACGCCTCGTGATCTGGACATCGCAGCGAAGGTGAAGGAGCGCAGACGCATAGTCGACCTGGGAAACTCCTTCGATTTGTTTGAGCTCATTCGCGAGGGAGAGAACGCGTGGGAGAAGGAGGCGCCGCGTTTCACGGAAGTCGCCGATCGTGTCGTCGTCTCGCGAGTGCACTCGTTCTACGGCTACACGTCGTGGATCGACGATCTGATGGATGCCGCGCGCAAGCGTGGAGCACTGATCCTCGATCTCCGCGGCAATCTAGGTGGCTCCGTCAATACCCTTCTTCGCCTCACTGGACAGTTCTATGAGAAGGACTTTGTCGTGGTTACAGAGTTGGGCCGAGGCAAGCGCAAAGAGGTGATTGCCAAGGGTGCGGGCAAGGATCGATATCAGGGCGCGGTAGTCGTTCTTGTGGATGCGGAATCCGCATCGGCTTCAGAAGTCTTTGCCCGAACACTTCAACTCACCGGTCGTGGGAAGGTGATCGGCGACCGCACGGCGGGCGCGGTCCGGGAGAGCGCTGGCTTCTCCCACGCTATAGGGACTCAGACTGTCATCGTTTACGGCACGAGCGTGACGATCGCGGATCTGGTGATGCCGGACGGAGGCAAGCTGGAAAATGCAGGCGTGATTCCCGACGAGGTCGTGCTGCCGACGGGTGAGGACATCGCCGCTCGGAATGACCCGGCATTGGCGCGTGCACTCAACCTGCTTGGCGTTCCTTTCACACCGCAGAAAGCCGGAGCGCTGCCGGACCGGTAGTGATCCGTATTGGTGCTGGAATGACAACCTCGCACTATCGACAACTCGACGAATCGAAGATCATTGCGACTCTCACAGCGTTGAGGGATCGCATCGACAACCAGTTCCCGGATTCCGGTCTGGGGAGAGTTGCGGACGAGATGATAGCCGTCGGCGCCGAGGTCGCCGAGTGTGCGGAGTATCTCAACGCACCGAACTGGCCGATACGCATCTTCGCGGGATTGTTGATTGGGGCAATGATCGTGGTGCTGTACCTGGCCAGCCCTCCGATCGATCTTCCTCAGGGCGCACACAAGTTCTCGGACGTGCAGTCAATCGCCGCCGTTTTGAATACTGTGGCGGTCGTCAGCGTCGCGGTGTTGTTTCTTCTTCGTCTGGAGACGAACCTAAAACGCAGCCGCGCGCACGACGTGCTTCATGAATTGCGAAGTCTCGCTCACGTCGTCGACATGCATCAGCTGGCCAAGGATCCCGCTGGGCGGCGGCTGCCTGAACCAGAAATCACCGAGAGCCCGAAGGGAGCTATGAGCCCGCCATCACTCGGCCGCTACCTCGACTACTGCACCGACCTTCTTTCGCTGACTGGGAAGCTGTCGGCGTTGTTGGTCCAACGCTTCAAGAACCAGGAGGTGTTGAGCGAAGTCAACGAGATCGAAGCGCTCACGAGCGCGCTTTCGGGGAGGATCTGGCAGAAGATTCAGCTGCTGGAGAGCGCGTCCCAATGAAACGTCTATTCGCAGCGTCAATGCTATTGACAGTGTGGGCGCTTTCAATTTCCTGCGGCATTGTCACCGGAGTGAAACAGTGCGGCCCCGAGCAGCGAGGTGCGGGTGCGTTGGGCGAAGTTGTATTGCCCGACGGAACCACTGCGCGTGCGGCAGCCATACTTAGCGAGCAGCGCGAGCTTGGCCGTCCGGAGACGGAAGTGGTCCGGGTTCAGGGCTACGCACAGAGCTACTCTCTCTACGGGCATATGACCCGCGCTGAGCTCCGCGACGGTCAAACGCCATCCAGACTTTTTGAGACGTACGCACCGGGTGAGGGCCTGGAAAAGTGGGCGCCGAACCTTTTCGGGGTGTTCCGCCCCTACGCCTGGCCGCTGACGGTCGACCAGGCTCGCGCCCTCATTGGGTCCGGCGGACTCGTTTTCGAGATTTATACAGACTTGCCAAGCCAGCCGTTGGTTCGCATCCCGCTCACGAGCACGGCGCAGCCCAACGACGCCTGGACGCCGGTGACAGGCGAGGCCTGCGGCTAGGCGATCACGCTCTGATCGGCGATCGCAGACTTTGGTCGAGCAGCTCCATCAACTTGGCGAACCCGCGCGCCGACTCCTTCGGGTCATGCACCTCGCGGCCGGGAATCATCCACCCGTGTCGCGCAGGATACGTCTCGCTTTCATAAGAGCCGCCCCATTCCTCGAGCGCGTGCTCGAACTTCTCGATCGCGGCCGCGGGCATGCTCTGATCGTTGGAGGCGTGGCCGAAGTAAAGGCGCGCCTTCACGCGCGGCAGCACGAGGTGCGGACTCTCGTCGGTCTCCGTGAATAACCCACCGCCGTGGAACGACGCGGCGGCTCCGATCCGATCCGGACGCGCCGCGGCGGCGCGCAGCGCGAACTGTCCAGCGAAGCAGAATCCGATGACAGCCATCGGACCGCTTGAGACGAACGGTTGTGCCGCCAGAAAGTCAACGTAGGTAGACCCATCGCTTGCCATCGCGTCCGGCGTGAGCGGCGCCTTGAGCTCGGCGAAGCGTTGCCTCGTGCGCTCATTCGCGAAGTCCGGCGGGAAGTCGAAGACCGGCAGCTTGGAAGTCCGGTAGAATATATTGGGTGTGAGCACGACATAGTCGTGCTCGGCGATGCGCTTCGACTGATCCGCGAATGCCTGTCGGAAGCCGAGCCCGTCGGTGAGGTTGATGACGGCGGGAAGGGGAACGTCGGAAGGCGGACGCGTGAGCAGGGCGTCGACCGTCCCGTCGGCTGTCCGGATCTCGAGATTTTGTTCGATCATGCTCGCTTTACGGAGCATCGAATGACGGCTTTGCTCATTTTGCGCCCTCGCGTGACTCCTTCGTGATTGCGACGTTGATCAACGCCCAGGAGAAGACGTTGAACGCCAGAACCAGTAGAGCGGCAACCTGATTCCGGTAGAACATAAACACCTCGGTGACGCAGATCGAGAGCAGCACCGCGCGGTGAAAGAAGTGGAGTGCCGTCATTCTCGAGCGGGGTAGCGCGACCACGGCGATGATGACGAAAATCGCCGGGATCAGCGTCGCAACGAGAAGCAACGAGTCCGAAATCGGAAGCAAGCTCACGATTCCCGCTCCCTGGCCGGAGACTCCGGCGACGATTCGGGCCGAGAGATCTCGCACAATGATCAGCGCGGCCGTGGCGGCATTTATCGCGAGCTGCAGAACGAAAAGCGTGACGAGGCCGCCGAAGCGATTCGATCTGGGCGAGCACCGCGGCGTAGCCGGCGACGACGTAACGACGAACGTGGCTTAGCAATCCATTGTGATGCGGCTGGACGGTCGCGTGCTCGATGAGTGCGGCCAACCGGTAAGTCATGTCGTCCTTCTCGGCGATCGCGCCAAGATATCGAAGCGCTCTGGTGCGTTCCTCTGGCTGGAGATCATTGATGATCGCCTCTTCCAGGTCGTGGACGGCATTGACGAGGTACTCTTCCCTACTGATCCGGCCCCGCAGTCGAACATCCCGAAAGGCGAGATAGATGAGGACGAACGTGATGTAGATGAGCGCGATGGACGGCTGATAGAAATAGTCGTTGTCGCGCGTGATGAACTTGCCTATTTCGTCGATGAAAGTTCCGAATCCGATTCCGCCAACGAGCGCGGCCCACAGTCGCGTTCGATTGCCGAGGAAGGAGAGACCGGCGAGCAGCGCAGCGGCCATCAACAGGCCTCCCCAAAGCATGTGGGCGATGTGAAATCGCGCGCCGCCCAGGCTTGGATAGCCGGTAATCCGAAGAATGAACCTGATCGCGAGAACGGCTGACACTCCGCCGACGACGAAAAGGTCCAGGTATCGCGCGGCGCCGAGGTCGCGGGGGAAGGCGGAGTGTTTCATTCGAGACGTTACTTCAGCATCTTTGGGCTCGCAACCATGTCGTCTCCTGGCCCATAAGCCGAGCATGTTGGGCAGGAGTGACTAACGAGCAGAGGGCGAAGAGCATCGCACTTACGTACTCTTATCTCTGGCAGCAGCTCGGAGGAAAGGTCACAATGTGAGGCAAGTCATCAACGGCATGCGTTGCGACTTACAAACGCGGCTGAACACTGGTCGGTTTAGCGGCGACCTGCACAATCCCGACGGCGACACCAATGACCACACCGATGTCTGCATCAACTGGAAATGAGCTTGAAAGTGAAGAGTTAGGGCTGATTGAGGATCTCCTGTTGGAGCTCCATGATTCGCGCGCGGATGCCACAGCAGTTGAACACATCACTCGCCGGCTCTGTGTGGCCATCCTGCGTGCGAACCACAGGCCAGCAAATGAGTGGATTGCCAACCCCAACCGGGCTGTCACAGCCCCGAATACCGATCGGCGAGTAAAGCAGCTCGCTGCTGCGGTATTCCTACGCGCGTTGGCCAAAAGTGAACGTATTTGGGATTCCCAATTCAAAGCGGACGTTTTCAAGTTGTTCGATTCAATCTTTGAGATCGAATTGTACCGAAGTCTGAAGATTGTTCCCACTACGCAAGCGTTCGACAAGCAGGCTAAGCTCGTTCACGCGTTGCAGCAGCTTGAGACACAACTTCAATCTGTCGTGAGCTCTTTCGTGAGTTTGGCAGCCTTCCCTTCTGCGCGACAGCATCTCATGCAGGCTCTGAATTCGGCCATTGCGAAGGCGGTCGTATGGCAATTCGTCGCTCTGGAGTATGTCGGGCCGAGGCTCGAGGCGGTGTGCCGAGGGGTCACTGACTACCAGGCTGCGCTCGGTGCGCAAAAGTATCATGCGCTAGAAAAGGCCCGTGAACTTGTCCAAGGCTATTCGTCTGACCTGGATGTGATCGAAGGCGCTTACGCGGAAGTCCTCCATTCTTTCGTTAGCCGAATAGATGAGATGATCGCGGTGGATTTTGACAACAGCTCCTATAGCAAGCCGGCTCAGCTCGTTATCCGGCCTTCTCCGAAGAAATATCCGCTGGACAGTGTCGGCGGCAATTTCGGAGTCTTGGTAACAATCGAGAATATGGGGTCGGGGAGAGCCTTTGACCTGAGAATTGAATTCGATGTTAGCGACAATCTTAGACAGTCCGACTCTGACCGATATGTGGGCGACCTGGATGCCGGTGAGGTGCTCCAAGACGTAGAGTTGCCCGTGAGCGTTCTGGCGTCAGAATCTTTTGGCATTGTTGGTGGGGTCCTGCATTGGAGCAATTTCAACCGCACCGTTGAAAGCGTCAATTTCGAACTCGAATTGGTCGCGCAACGAGTCGATCTAAATTGGTCAGAACTCGAAGCAAGAGATCCGTATAGCACCGAGCCTGTAGTTAATCCTGATGAACTCGTTGGTCGTACGGAGCAGCTGAAACAGTTGCTGGCACGGCTGGGAGCGGCTCGGATGGGATCGTTCTACATCTTCGGGCAAAAACGAGTTGGTAAGACTTCGCTAGTATACGCTCTCGCCGCCAGGCTCCACGAGGCACATGTGAAGGATTTCTTTGTCTTTTACTTGGACGCTGGCGACTACGTTCATCCGCATGCTGGAGACTCGGTAGAGCGACTCGGAGAGCGCTTGTGCGAGGAGATCAAGGCGGCCGACAAGCGCTTTTCTAAGCTGAAGACTCCAAGATTCGATAAGGCGCTATCGCCACTGGACAAGTTCTTAAGAGAAGCCTTGGAAAAGGTGCCTCAGTCGCGCTTTGTGTTCATACTCGACGAGTTCGACCAATTGCCAACGGAGGTATACCGGCGGGGCCACGTAGGTGACGCCTTTTTTCTGACCTTGAGAAGTCTTAGCGCCAAGCCGTACTGCGGATTTGTGCTTGTTGGCGGTGAGAAAATGGAGCTAATCGTGAGTTCTCAAGGCGAGCAACTGAACAAGTTTCAGGGTCTCCGGCTCGACTATTTTTCCCGCGACACACACTGGACGGATTTCGAGGAACTGATTCGCCGCCCCGTCAAAGACGCCCTGGATTTCTCTGACGAGGCAGTGAAGGAGGCCTACGATCAGTCTGCCGGGAATCCGTATTTTGCTAAGCTTATTTGCGATACCCTCTTCCGCCTCCTCGTTCAACGGCGCGACTCCTCCGTAACCCGACGAGAGGTTGCAGAGGCGGCGGGAGCAACAAGAGTCGCGGCGGGCGCAAATGTATTCCAACACTTTTGGGAAGATGGCATCCTTGAACCAACCGGCGATCGCGAAGAGGAACGATCGATTCAGCGGCGGCGCGTTTTG
>JALYZH010000048.1 GCA_030948945.1 Gemmatimonadota bacterium
AATATCTCGTCGGGTGCGACGGAGGACGCAGTCTGATCCGCAAAGCAGCCGGCATCGAGTTCCCCGGCTGGGATGCGACGATGAGCGCGCTGCGCGCCGAGGTCGAGATGACCGAGGAGCCGGAAACGGGCATTCGTCGCACTCCCTCGGGCATGCATGCCATCGGCAAGGTGGAGTACGAGATCAAGGGCGGCGAGGTGATCTACAAGAAAGGCGGGACGGTGGGGGTCATGTTGACCGAGTCGCAGGTCGGAAACACGGACGAGCCCACCCTGCGCGATCTGAGCGAGGGGCTCATCGCCGTGTACGGGACCGACTACGGGATCCACAGTCCCACCTGGATCACCCGATTCACCGACATGACCCGGCAGGCCGCGGCCTACCGGAAGGGACGGATCCTGCTGGCCGGCGACGCGGCGCACGTGCATTCCCCGGTCGGTGGACAGGGCCTCAACACCGGTGTGCAGGATGCGGTGAATCTGGGATGGAAGCTGGCCCAGGTGGTCAAGCGGACATCACCTGCGAGTCTCCTCGATACCTATCACGCCGAGCGCCACCCGGTCGCTGCCCGCGTGCTGCGCGGCACGATGGCGCAAGTCGCGCTCATGCGCGTCGACGATCGCATCGATGCGTTGCGCGACACCGTGTCCGAGCTGCTGAGCATGGACGAGCCTCGCCGACGATTCGCCGCGAGGATGTCTGGTCTGGACATCCATTACGATCTCGGCGAGGGACATCCGCTGCTCGGACGCCGCATGCCGGATCTCGACCTGGTCACCGCCAAGGGTCCGCTGCGCGTCTTCACGCTGCTGCATAATGCCAGGCCGGTGCTACTCAACCTCGGTGAGCCCGGCGGCTTCGACATCACTCCATGGGCGGATCGGGTTCAGTTGATCGACGCCAAATACTCTGGTACGTGGGAGCTTGCGGCACTCGGGGCGGTCCCTGCTCCCACGGCCGTATTGATTCGGCCTGACGGATATGTGGCCTGGGTGGGAGACCTAACCCAACCGGGGCTCGCCGACGCGCTAACCACCTGGTTCGGATCGCCTACTGCGGCGTAGCGAACCCGCGTCGAGCGGGATGCATGTGTGATGTCTAACGCCTTAGGTCAGCTGCGGGCGATTCTACTCTGAACATACGCAACCCAACGACTTTGTCGCGCCCGTCTGTGCAACGTTCGTTAGAGCGACTGCGCGCCAGATTGGTGGTCTAGCGTCTGAGAGCTGCCTCGGTCTCAGTCCGCCACCAATGGTTAATGTCTCCGCCGGTTACGTTTGTGTAACTCGGGAGGATCTTGATCATGTCGCTCGGCGAGCCTCTGATTTGAGCGAATCGTCTGAGGCCTTCAATTCCTGACCGACGGTAGATGGAGTCGACGATGAGTCCGCGTGTTGCGTAGAGAGCGACGACTGCATCGTATCCACCCGGCGGTTCGCCACCGAACATCTCGGCCAGCGATACCTCCGGGTGTGCACGCTGATATTCGCCCAGGAAAGAGTACATCTGCTTGAGTGATCTTTCCCCCGATCCGCCAAGCCATACGGCGACCCCTTCGCCAAATATCGAGTTCCGGCTCTCCACAGTTGGACCGATAACAGCGTGAACCAACTCGTGCAGGTATGCTTCTCCGACTCGCGGATCACTGAGCAACAAGATTCCGTCCCCGCCCCCGCGTCCGCCGAAGCCTGTCCCTGGACCAGAATTCTCCGGCAGGAAGTCGAGGCCCAGCAGCCTCTCGCCGTCATCCATTGTGCCAGTCACGTAGGCATCAAGATGCTTGGGCGGTGATACGCCAAAAAGTCTCGCGACGGAATCCACGAACTTAGAAGCGTGTTTCGCCCTATCGGGTGACTGCCGTTGGCCCGGCGCATACCAGAAAGTGATACCACCAGCATCGCGGCGGGCCCAGTCGTGTGTGAGACGCGGAAGGGGCGATGACAGCTGCCAACCATATGGCGAGCCGGATGCGCGGATGGCATAGAATCTCTGCATTGCCAGAGGGGTAATCCGTTTCCTCGTGCTATCGGCGGTCGCATGTATAACCTTTACTACGAAAACGCTGTCGCCCAGTCCGTTGCCGCTAACCCCGAGGATTGTCGCAGGGAAACCTTGGTACGCCTCCTGAGCAAGGTCACCATAACGGGCGTCGAACGCGGACTGTGTGCTCCACAGACCACGAGACCGAGCGGAAGAATCCGGCTGGGTGAGATAGGCCGTGGTCAACTTCACGATGTTGCGGACTTCAGTGATACTTGTGTCAACTCCAAAACTGAGACTTACGCTTTGTGCCGCAGTTTGGGCAGCCATTGAGTGTGGAATGGACGCTGCGACAATGAGTGCAATCGTGGCACGCCAACCGTGTCGGCGGCCACTGCGTGCGGAAGAAATGGAGCAATGCAAATTGTTCATCTTATGGGCGGCAAGTTACAGGACGGTCGGTCAAACGCCTTAGTTCAGCTGCAACCACGTTACCACCATTGCGGCGAAGCCGCATGCGAAAAGTGCTTGTCTGCTGCAACGTTCGTTATGCCGTCGCACCCGGAATCTCATCGTCATGATACCTCGACGTCGGGTCGCCCGTCGCCCTCTATGCGAACGGCTCTGCCAGCCGCGTCGAAGAACACACGCCGAGTGTGTATGAACTCCATCGCGCAAAGCATTCCACACGAGTACTCCCACTGGAGCTGAAGTTCCACGCTACGGGCGACGCCAGGTTCCGAGCTCGGGACTACCCTCGCGGTGTAGGAGAGAGAACCATGGTCTGCCCCCTCGGTCGCGCTGAACCCAAATGGGCTGCGTCCCGCGGCGTAGTCGTGCAGCCTGCCGAGATAGTAATCAACAGCACTAGCCGTGACGGCGAACGGGATCCAAGTCTCGTCGAAAGCGTCGAGCCACCATCGGTCCACCGGGCTCCCAGCAGGACGCTGTTGTACCTTAAGCGTTTTAGGTGAGACGCCGGCGGCAGTTGCCGACAGCCGATTGCGTTCGTCGGCGGTCGTCGCGGTCGCGATAATCGCGTCTGGCCTCGGATAGAGTTGCTCCGCAGCCGCGATGAGGCGCGCATCATTCGCGTTCGCAGCGACGCGGAGAACTGACGCGCGAAATCTGCCGCGTGCGAGAACCTCGACCAACGAGTCCGGAAGAACGACCGCTGCCCCAACGTGGTAGCCGGCCGGCTGTGCGCTGGCCGACGCGCCAACTACGTAAGCAACGACTAGAAACGAAGGGAGTTTCATCAAACCGTCTTGATCGGCCTAACGCCCTAGTTCAGCTGCAAGCAACTATCACCATTGCGGCGAAGCCGCATCCGAAAAGTGCTTGTCTGCTGCAACGTTCGTTAGGCAGCGCGATGGAGCAGCGCATTAGCCGCATGCTTCCGCCGGTATGCCTAACTGCACCTTGCCAATATCCTCGACGACAACCTTGATTGCTCCTCCCTGAGGTGGATATGATGATAGCACAGTTTGCCCGACCCATGCGCCAACCCGTCTTCCAACCGTGAGAGATTCCGCAGGCAATCGAGTTCCTGCCGGATTGATGATGCAGGTTGTCGAGTCAAATGTCAGCCACACCCGGCCGCGCCTTGCACCCGAAGTGAGGAAAGGACTGCTTGGCGAGCTATCCTCGACAACGAGCATGCGCGGAAAGGTGACGACCCGCCAGTGTCCGGACGGATCTTTCACCGCAACGCTCATTGGCTCGCGCGACGTGATAAGACCGCGAATGTAAGGCGGTGACACGGTAACGGCGGCAGGCGAATGAACTGTCGCTGGAATCGCCGGGTGCGATTCCTCTGCCGACCGTGCCCACGGCGCGCGGAGAACGACTTCGCCCGCTGTCAGATTTTTGGTTTCGCGACCGTTGATTACGATGCGTGCATTAATCTTGTACCTGCCGGCTGCCAAAGAGTCACCGAGTATCTGTTTGACTGGAACGCGGAGCTCGTAGCTCGTCGAAGTGCCGGGCGGAAGTGTGGTCCTGAGTCCCATGCCCGCGCAGGCCAGCTCCATTATGCGTCCAGTCGAGTCGTGATATACGGGGATCCGGCCAATCTCCCATACCTTTGAATCCCAAAATCTTGAGTCGCCTTGGGCTACGATGGCGAGTCTGTTTACTCTATAGCAACTGTCCCACTCATCGAACAACTGATGATCGGATACATTCTCCGCCGTCGCGCTGACCCACAGCGTATCTGCTCCAGTGCCAACGACGGTTGCATGCGCCCCGAAGTGAAATCCCTCAATCGACAGACCTTCGTAGTTAGTCCGACGGCTATTACAACCGCTTGGGAGGAGTGCAGCGCTTAACAGCAGCGTAGCTAAAAGAGAGGCAGTCTTCACATGCTCCACCTAACGCCCTAGTTCAGCATCAATGAATCCTTTGTCAGCTTCAGCGTTCGTTAGCCAGCGCATGCTGGATCTCATAATGAAGATTGACGATGCCGCTCGGGGATGCATTCGATCGCGTTAAGGTCAATCGTGAGCGCGGGGCGCCGGATGAGAGCAACGGAATGCCGCGGCCGAGCAACACCGGCATGACAGCTACCTCGAGCCGGTCGACGAGACCCAGAGCGAGCAAGCTTGCAAAAAGGCCTCCGCCACCGAACAGCCATATATCGCGACCCGGCTCGGATCGAAGGTCTGCGACGGTGGCGTCGATATTCTCGCTGACCATCGTCACCGCCGGGTGTTGTGCCGGATCGAGCGTTTGCGAGCACACGTAGATGCGCCAACCCTCCGGCCAAGGCGGCGCGTTCGGCTGCAAGGTCATTTCGTAGGTGCGGCGCCCAAGCAGCACGGTATCAACACCGGCGTAGAGAGACGCGAAGTCGACGGTGGGATCCGGAACGATCCAGTCGATCTCCCCGTTCGGCCCAGCGATGAACCCATCGAGGCTAGCAGCCACGCTATAGAAAACACGCCGCATCGTGGATTCTTCTGAGGTGAATGGCTGGCTAACGCCCCAGTTCAGCTGCAGGCGATTCTACTTTCATCGCGTACAACCCAACGACTTCATAGCGCCCGCCTGCTGCAACATTCGTTAGGCGGTGCGGCGCTTGGATCTGCTCTTGAGATATGCTCTCAGAGCGCGACTCACTGAACGCGAGTCAGGAAACTCAGCAGCCAAGTCGGGCTCGAGCAGTATGAGGTTCGTCCCTTCCGCATAACGCTTTGCGTACTTCCCTCGCACACCGCCGCGGAAATCGTACTCGGGCAGAATCTCGTCGTCATCGATTGCGCGAGAGACTTTCTTGGTGCGCGAGTTCTTAGAC
>JALYZH010000062.1 GCA_030948945.1 Gemmatimonadota bacterium
AGGGTGACCTCGTCCGCTCGGCGGAATCGTTCTCGCTCACTGCGATCGTTGCCGACAACGGGATTCCGAGGGGACTCAACGCCCTGCTCGCCGAAGGTGAGCGCGTCAGACGATTCGGATTCCTTCAATCCGAGCTCGACCGCGCGAAGAAGGATTTCCAGCGCGGAATCGAACAGGCGTACGCTGAGCGCGAAAAAACGAACTCGAACGTGTATGCCGAATCCTACGTCTCGTCATTTCTCGGGTCAGAGCCGTCTACGAGCCTCGCGTATGACCTCGTCGCGATCAAGCAATTCCTCCCGACCATTACACTCAGCGAAGTAAACAAGCTTGCTGGCGAGTGGATGACTACCAAAAACAGAGTGCTGGCAACTACATCCCCCGACAAGCCGGGAATCGTCAATCCTACTCGGGGAGAGCTGCTGCTCGCGTTCGATGCCGTCAAGGGCGCGGATATCGGCGCCTATACTGAGGTGGCGCCATCCCAGCGCCTCGTGGAGAAGGAGCCTACGCCCGGCATGGTCGTGTCAGAGCGGCAGATCAAGGCCGTTGGCGTCACCGAATGGAAGCTCTCGAATGGCGTCCGCGTGCTCCTCAAGCCGACGGACTTCAATGCCGACCAGATCACCTTCGCGGGATACAGTCCGGGCGGCGCATCGCTGTTGCCCGACGCCGGCTACATAGCTGCGAGCGCCGCTGATCTCATACCGCTGACGAGCGGAGTCGGAAAGTTCACGGTCGTCGATCTGCAGAAATATCTTGCCGGCAAACAGGTCAGCGTTTCGCCCAGCATCGACGATTTGAGCGAGGGCATCTCCGGCGTTGGCTCCCAGCGCGACATCGACACGATGCTCGAGCTCGTCTACCTCTATTTCACGCAGCCACGACTCGATACTTCTCTCGTCAATACTTTCATCGGACGCTTCAAGGGAGTCCTCGCCAACCGGAGCGCCAGCCCGGAAGCGGCGTTCAGCGACACATTGCAAGTGACGATGGCGCAGCACTCGATCCGTGAGCAACCGGTGTCGGCTGCCGTGCTGGACCGCATTGATCCTTTCAAGTCCTACGACTTCTACAAGGAACGATTCGCCGATGCGAGCGGCTTCACGTTCGTCTTCGTCGGCAACTTCAGTCCCGACTCGATCAAGCCGCTCGTAGCCAGATGGCTCGGGTCCCTTCCATCGACCGGAAGGAAGGAAACGTGGCGTGACACCGGCGTTCGTCCACCGACGGGCGTGGTCCAGCGTGTCGTCAGGAAAGGCGCGGAGCCAAAGGCGCGCACTGCTCTCGTATTCACGGGGCCGTTCGAGTACTCCAGGCAGAACCGATATTACTTGAACGCGCTGGCCGAGCTGCTCAACATCAAGCTGCGTGAAGCTCTTCGCGAGAACCTTGGCGGCACCTACGGAGTGAGCGTCGCTCCGAGCGCAACGCGCGATCCTCAGCCGTCGTACCGATTCTCCATCGGGTTCGGATCAGCTCCTGAGCGGTTGGAAGCTCTGACCGCCGCGGCCCTGGCACAAATCGACAGCGTGAAGCGTTTCGGCACCACGCCTGAGTACCTTACGAAGGTGAAGGAGGCGGCACTCAGGTCGCGCGAGACGGCGCTCAAGCAGAACAACTATTGGCTGGCGCAGATCTCCACCTTCGACCAGAACCAATGGCCGCTCGAGGAGATTCCGAATGGAGAGAAGCTCATCTCCGCGCTGACCGCTCAGGATTTGCAGCGCGCCGCGCAAAAATATCTGCGCACCGACAATTACGTGCGCGTCTCGCTGTATCCCGAGAATTTTCCGGCGACTGAGAACAAGTAGGAGCACCCGCCAGACTCTTTATGGATGATTCGCTCTACTTCACCGAACAGCACCTCGCAGTGCGCAACATGGTGCGGGAGTTTGCCCGCAGTGAGGTGGCGCCCGTAGCCGCCGAGCTCGACGCTAAGGCAGAATTTCCGTGGGCGAACGTCAAGAAGATGGGAGAGCTCGGTCTGCTTGGGATCCCGTGGCCTGAAGAGCTGGGCGGCGCGGGGCTCGATCTCCTGAGCTATATGATCGTGATCAACGAGATGGCCAAGATCGACGCGTCGCACGCCATCACGATTTCCGCGCACACCACGCTCGGTACGTCGCCGATCGTCAACTTCGGAACAGCGGCGCAGAAAAAACGGTACGTGCCGCTGCTCGCCACCGGAAAGGTTCTCGGCGGTTTCGGCCTGACCGAGCCGAGCGCCGGCAGCGATGCCGCGAGCACCCGATCAACCGCGGTCCGCAAAGGCTCCCACTACATCCTTAACGGCACCAAAATCTTCATCACCCACGGCGGCGTCGGTGAGATTTTCGTGGTCACCGCTGTCACCAGTCCTGGCCAAGGCACCAAAGGAATCAGCGCTTTCATCGTCACCAAGGAAGCGAGCGATCTCGACAAGGCACAAGGGCTCGGTATCGGTCACGACGATTCGCTGCCACCGATGCAGGGATTTCGCTCCGGCAAGAAAGAAGACAAGCTTGGCTGGCGCGCCTCCGACACCCGTGAGCTGATATTCGAGGATGTGGAGGTGCCAGCCGAGAACCTGCTCGGCGACGAAGGCGAAGGATTCAACAACTTCATGCGCACCCTCGATTCCGGTAGAGTCGGAATTGCGGCGCTATCACTTGGAATTGCGGAGGGCGCGTTCGAGCAATCGCTCAGGTATTCGACGCTACGAAAGCAGTTCGGTCAGCCGATCTCGAACTTTCAGGGCATTCAGTTCCAGCTCTCTGACATGGCGACGGAGATCGAAGCTGCGAAGCATTTGATGTTTCACGCTGCGTGGCTCGCCCAGAACAAACAGCCCTTCAGCAAGGCGGCCGCGATCGCCAAATTGTATTGCTCGGAGCTAGCGATGAGGACCACGATCAAGGCGATCCAGATCCATGGCGGTTATGGCTACACCAAGGAGTACCCGGTGGAGCGAATGTTCCGCGACGCCAAGATCTGCGAAATCGGCGAAGGTACCTCCGAGATCCAGCGCCTCGTAATTGCCCGGCACCTTCTGAAGGAGCTCGCGGATTGACCTACTCCGAGATCGCCAAGCGCGTTCGACTTCCCCTTGGATTCATACTCGGCATTACGTATCTGATTTTGGCTCGACCGACTCTGCTGACCTTAGCGGTTGGCGGGACCATTGCCCTCGTGGGCGTTCTCGTTCGTGCCTGGGCCTCAGGCCACATCTCCAAGAACGAAAGACTTGCTACGACGGGGCCGTACGCCCATACGAGGAACCCCCTCTATTTCGGCAGCTTCCTGATCGCGGCAGGGTTCGCAATCGCAGCGCATTGGACGCTGCTGCTGCTGGTAGTCGCCTTCTTCGTGCTGATCTATGCGCCGACGATGCAGCGGGAGAAGACCAACATCGCTGGACGATTTCCGGCGGCATATGAAGCCTACGCCGCCAACGTGCCCGCGTTCGTGCCGAGGCCGACACCGTGGAAGGCCACGCATTCTGACGGCGATGACGGCGGTTTCAGCCTCGACCTTTATATGAAGCACGGGGAGTGGAAGGCGGGACTCACCTTTGTACTGGTGATCGCCTGGCTCATCTATAGAACTGTGACCGGAGTCTGACCCGGCGCGTCACATATTTTGCCACACACCGCGGTACGGAACTGACTCGAGTCCGCTCTCGTAAGTTGTTGTCGCTGTTGCGGAAACACTCGGTTCGGCGGTAGATTGTGGTCACTGACTGTGGCTCCCGATGCATGGGGCACTCGCGCGACTCGCGAGTCCCGGACACATGGACGGGGAGCGCCGAAAGTGAAGTTCTCAGAAAATCATAACGCGGCCCTGTAACACGACCGCGCGGACTTTTTTGGACCGTCCTCCGCTTCGCTCGTCGAGTCGCCGAGCATTGTGGTGAGGCGGCAACAATGAAAAGAGAAATCCTCATAAACGCGGCCGCGCGTGAAACGCGGATCGCGATTCTGGAGGACGGGAAGCTCGTTGAGCTCCTCGTAGACCGTCCAGACAACCGACGCATGGTCGGTGACATCTATCTCGGCCACGTCGATGCCGTGCTTCCAGGTATCCAGGCCGCATTCGTCGACATAGGCACTGAGAAAAGCGCCTTCCTTCACGCTTCTGATCTGATTCGCCAGTCCGCCGATGAGGCGGAAGACGAGGACGAAGACGACGACGAGAGCGAAGAGCCCGTCGACAAGAAGAACGGCAACGGAAGCAACGGGAACGGCCGCCGAAGCAAGGCCCCCCCGATTCAGGAAGCCCTAAAGCGCGGGCAGGAGATTCTGGTTCAGATCTCCAAAGAGCCGATATCGACCAAAGGCCCCCGGGTAACAGCTCAGATCTCTCTGGCAGGCCGGTTCCTCGTCTACATCCCTGACTCCTCCAAGGTTGGAGTCAGCCGAAAGATCGGATCCTCGGCGGAGCGAGCGCGCCTCAAGGAACAGGTCCAGAACATTCTTCCCGACAAGTCGGGTGGCGTGATAGTCCGGACCGTCAGCGAAGATGTGACCCCGGAGATGCTCCAGCGCGAGCTGGATAGTCTCATGGCCCAGTGGAAGAAGATCAAACGGAAGATGCACTTCCAGAAGGCGCCCTCCCTCGTCAACCGCGAGAGCGGACTTACTCGCGGACTCGTTCGGGACATCTTCAGCGACAAGGTCGACAGCCTGACGGTGGATTCGAAGCAGGTCTACAACGAGATCGTCGGCTACCTCAAGGAGATCGCTCCGGATCTCATTCCGCGGGTGAAGCTACACGAGGCGCAGGTGCCGTTGTTCGACACCGCCGGAATCGAGTCGGAGATCCGCGACATCTTCAAGCGTCGCTGCGATCTTCCTTCGGGCGGATATCTGATCATCGAGCCGACCGAAGCACTGGTCTCGATCGACGTGAACTCCGGTCGCTACACCGGCAAGAAAGACCCCGAAAAAACCGTCCTTCGCACGAACATGGAAGCCGCCCAGGAAGTTGCCCGGCAACTCCGGCTGCGAGATGTGGGCGGAATCATCGTCTGCGATTTCATCGACATGGAAACGAAGGCAAACCGCGAGCGGGTTCTTCAGGAGCTGAGACAGCACCTATCGCGCGATCGGGCCCGCACCAAAGCCTTTGCCGTCAGTGATCTGGGTCTGATCGAGATGACGCGTCAGCGCGTACGCCAGAGCCACTATCAATCCTCGACGGAAGCCTGCCCCACCTGCAACGGAACGGGGCGGGTCCTGACTCCGGAGACCATCGTCCGCCGAATGGAGCGCTCGGTGAAGCGTATGGCGGTGGAGGGGCGCCGCGACAATCTGCTGGTGAAACTGCACCCGGATGTCGCGATGTACGTGCTCGAGCAGGAGCGCGACCTGGCGCAGAAGCTTCAGAAGGCCGCGAACTTCTCACTCGAATTCAGGGACGATCCGCTGCTCAAGCCAGATGAGTTCAAGCTGGTTGTGAAGGCGCAGGGCAGGGACGTCACTCAGCAGTACGCCATCGCCTAGGAATACCCCAACTTTACTCTTCTCCGAGTCTAGACGATAGTTGACCCGGGCGACGTCGCCGTTTAACTTTCAAGGCTGTACCGCGACACTTAACCGCAACAAAGTCCATGACTTACGCAATCATCAGAACGGGCGGGAAACAGTACCGCGCCGAAGCTGGCAAAACGATCAGGATTCCGACGCTTCCCGGTGAAGCCGGGTCCAAGATCACGTTTGACGACGTCATTCTAGGCTCCGAGGGCGACAAGACGCACGTTGGTGCGCCCGGCGTGAAAGGCGCCCATGTCACCGGCGAAATCGTGAAGCATGGAAAGGGCGACAAGATCGTCGTCTTCAAGATGAAGCGTCGCAAGAACTACGCGAAAAAGCAGGGCCATCGGCAGGGATTCACCGAGGTCCGCATCAAGGATATCGCCTTCGGCAAGAAGAGCGGGGGAGAAAAGTAATGGCACATAAGAAAGGTGTAGGCTCGTCACGCAACGGACGCGACAGCAATCCGCAGTACCGCGGCGTGAAGAAGTTCGGCGGGGAGAAGGTCGTGGCCGGCAATATCATCGTCCGTCAGTGCGGAACGAAATGGCACCCGGGCCGCAACGTCGGCCTGGGAACCGATTTCACGATCTATTCGCTGATCGATGGCGTCGTGAAGTTCGAGCACAAGAGCAAAACGCGTTACAAGGTGAGCGTCTACCCGAACGCCGAGAGCGCCGCGTAAGCGGAGATATTTGAAAAAAAGCCCCCAGAGGGGCTTTTTTTATGTCCTTAATCTTCAGCTGCAGTTCGGTTGAGAAACCTCGGGCTGTGATTTTGCGTAAGATTCAGAGCAGCTACCTCTTACGCGAGACGACGATGCCATTACTCGATAGACTGAAACAGGAGCTCGACCGCGCCGGAAAGGCGGCGCAAGACGCCTTTGACGACGGCAAGACGCGACTCGAAGCCTTCCGTACCCGACAGCTTGCCGACAAGGCTGCGCAATCGCTTGGGTACGCTGTGTACCGAGCCAGGAAGAGCGGAAGGGATCTCGACGCCGCCACATATGACCGCCTGAGCGCGACCCTCGAAACGCACGACGCGGAAGCCGCCCGTCTCGAAGCTGAGATCGAGCTGAGACGCCAGCAGTCAGCGGCCTCACGAGACGCGTCAGCGACAACGGGCGGCAGTGCGTCCTCTACGAACGAAAACTATCCCAGCTCTCCGAGCTGAGAGTCGATCAAGATCGAAAAAAAGGCTCCCGGAAAACCGGGAGCCTTTTTGCTTCGCTGGTGTGAACCGATTGGAACTGACGAAGTAAGCTAGCGCGGTTACCAGCTGAAGGTGGCGAGGTCCCCTATGCGATCGGTACAGATCGCATCAACGCCGATGGCTCGTAGCGCTTTCCATTCGCGCGGACGGTTGGACGTCCATGCCACGACCCTGGCATCGTGCGCGTGTACTCGCGCCACCAGGTCCTCGTCGATAGTGCCAACCTCCTGCCACAAGTCCACCGCTCCCGTCGACTCGAGTGGAGTCACGGGGTCTGCGTGTCGCACAGTTTCCAGAACGCCGGTTCGAATTGCGGGGAAGATCTTTTTCACGGTTGCAACGGTACGATGGTCGAAGGAGTGCACCGCGCAGGTCGCGCTCGATTCACGAATGCATCTGACCACCAGTGGCTCAATGTGCTGCCCCTTTATCTCCACATAGACCGTCGCCTTGTGCCCGATAGCGTCCAGGACATCCTCGAGAGTTGGAATAACGATCCCATCAGCGAGAGGGAATCGCGCGAGTTCGCTCGCCGTAAGCTCGGCGATTGCATGTTTCGCGCGTCCTCGCTTGCGTCCACTCCCGATGTCTGGATCGTGGTGCACGACGACCACCCCATCACGAGTCGCGTGGACATCGAGCTCGACCCCCTCCGCTCCGAGCTCCACCGCGCGGAGAAAAGCCGGAATCGAATTCTCGGGAAGTTTGTCGTGGGCGCCCCGATGGGAAATGCGCTCCGGAGCTGCGCGAGCGGGTGGTGGGGTCAGGCTGGCCTCGGAGTGGTAGCTTTCGGTGCGATGAGCGCGAAGCTATGAGGCCGAATATACGTGGTCAATCGGCCTTAACGGTGGGCTATCTGAAGCGTCTACCGGATGAGGCTCCATGATTCCAAGCCCCGAAGGCAGGCCCGAAGAGAC
>JALYZH010000079.1 GCA_030948945.1 Gemmatimonadota bacterium
CGCAACGTGGCTGATCGGTCGCGCGGCTGCTCAGGACTTGCTCCTCTGCACCCAGCGACCAGAACGGGATCGAGTGTGCAATTTCAATCACCACTTCTGTCCAATATCATTTCATCAACGACACTGAAGGATAGGTCACCCTAAGGACCAGATTGCGGCGACCGCGCGTCGTTCAGCGGCAAGCGATCGGATACGAGGGGCCGGAGCGATCAACCCCAGAGTCCGTTGTGAGCCCCTTGCAATGCTTGATGACCGACGGGAGAAGTGGCGGGTCGGCGGCCGGTTCCGAGTGTGCCTGCAGCCTGTGCAGAGCATGAAGCCGCCCTGCCGCCGGAGCACCTCGCGTGGCCATCCACGACCGTCCCCACTGGACTCTGCGGCCGCCCACTTCACGTACGTATTACGCCACCACCGGGCGCGCTCGCTCGCGCGGTTGGACGACAATCGTCCCGTCGAGGTCGGGGCAACTCCAGCGCGAAGGGGGTGCGCTTGCCAGTGAGCACAAGCGACTTGGGGCGGTGATGCGATCTGTCGAAGAGCACGAGCGCGTCGAATATGGCGGGCTCGCCATCAGATCTCACCGGTAGCGTCACGCGACAGTCCGAATCCAGATGAGCGAAGAAACCCATGGCTCACTTCACCCAATGTTCGCGACCGCCCAAACGCCCGTCCGCATCAGCGATCGGTACACAGCCCACATGTCGGACGTTAAACATTAGGGCCCGCGCTGACTCGTCCGGACGGCCTTGGTGATCTGCATCGCCGTGATCATCTCCAGCATCTTCCCGACCTTCTCGCTTGGCCGCTCCTGCCCGGGTTCCGGAACGACACACAACGCGCGTGTCGCAACGAGGAAATCAGTGGAATCCGCCCCGCGCGACGTGGCGCGAACCGTCGCCACCACACCCGTTTTTTCCTGACCATGCCCGCCCTCCGCATCAGTGCCCGTCGGCGATATGAAACGGGGCGCAGTCACGAGTTGACCGGCGGCGGAGTCGATCCGGGCGATGGTGAACCCCTGAGCGCGCAGCACACCCGTAGCCGTCGCGAATAGCTCCGGCTGCCTGCGTGGGAGGGTCGCGGACATGATGGTATACGCCGTATCGCCCAAGGGGACGGCACACGCGAGAGGCACCGCGCCGGTGGCAGCGTCGGGTCGCGTGGCGGTCGCCGGATTCGCGTGTTGCGCCACGCACGCGGCGGCGAAAAGCGCGACTCCTAGTAGTGTTGCCTGTCGAAACATCGCTCTCCTTTGGATCATGTGCCCGGACCCGGTCTGCCGGCTGATGCGTGGAATGCGGTTGCTGTATTCGGGTCCGCGCTGACCTACTTCGCGATTGCCAGCGGCGTGCCGGGCCACGAGCTGGACACCATGTGCGCCTTGCGGATTGCGGCCCGTGCGCGCACGGGATCCATCCGCCTTACCGTACCCGCCCACGACAGCGACCAAGCGAATGTCTTCCTTCGCAGCTCGACGAAGTACGAGCTGTCTGGCATCGTGTCCAGCCAGATGGCGGCCTCGTTCCGGCCTCCGGGAACGCTCACGCGGTGCCGGCCCGGCTCGATGTCGACCATCAGGAAGCTTCCGCCTTCCACGCGTCCGACCATCTGGCTGTCAACCGAGACTTTTCCGATGGCGGATTCCAGGGGGAAATCGGGCCAGGACAGGTAGGCATAGATGCGCGCCAATCCCGGTGCCGGCCGAAAGGTGAGGGCTGTCGCGCGCAGGGCACGTGGGGCGCTCGGAACGAAGCTGCCCCGCCGATGGTCGTTCAGACACTCCACTCCGCGAGTGTTCACCTCGCGGATTCGGAGCGCGGAGCGGTCCAGCGCCCAGGCGTCGAGCACGTCGGGCAAGAACTCGGTGTCGCTTTCATGCGTCAGGGCGACGAGATCGCCGGAGGAGAGGGAGTCGCCGCGCCAGCACTCCGTGCTGAACGCGGTGCCGTTGAGCAGGGCTGGCAGAGGCATCGAGTCGACCTCGAGCCACCGAAGAGATCGCGGCTCGGCGCCGGCGGCCAGCGTGTCGGCACGGAGCACATACCGTCCGTCGTTGCGCGGCACGCTCGGGAGGGAGCGGAGTTCCCCCACCGTCAGCCGCATCGCCACCCGGCCGTTCGTGCCGCGGACGCTCCACGATCGGTACGGCAGGCTGCTCACCCCACTCGAGAAGAGCCGCTCCCCTGCTGGAGACTGGCCGCGGCATGCGTCGCGCAGGTCGATGAGGAGCCCGGTGAGCTCCGCGACTGTCATCGGTCCCTGCCTTGCCGTGAAGCCTTCATTGATCCGTGCGACGCTCGCGCTGAGAGTGACGCCCGAGTCGCGATAGACCTGGCCCAGGTAGACTGCCGAATCATGTCGGACAACCTGTTCGACACTCTCCGACCGATTCACCCCTTCCGTTGTATACTCGACCGCCGATGCCCGGCCCTGCTCGGGATGGCGAACGGCGGAGCCCCGAAGCCGGTGCTGCGTACTCTGGGCCAGCGTCGAGCGGAGGCACGCCGTGTCCGCGGGCACCGTCAGGGGGACGGCGGCGTGTGCCAAATACAAGAAGTCGCAGCCCCCGAGCGCAGGGATGAGCGCGACGGTCAGGAGGACGGATGGCACCTGTCGCTTCATCACTTGGGTCGCAGTTGTAACCACATGCTTCTCCAACGTGCCTACAGCTACTCCATTATCCTGAAAACATTGGAGACACGCAAAGAGTCGTCGAGTTGCTCGCCGAGTTGGTCCTTTGCATCTGGCGGCGGATTGCGCGGATACCATTTTCGATACACGCCGTAATAGTGCAGCCGATACTGGCCGGCCAAAGGACCGGGAGAGAATGTCGGATCGGTGTTCGCGAGCCTCCAGCCTCTCAACTGCAGCGTATCAACACGAACCTGGCCCGGCATAAGCGTCGGAGGGTCAAGCAGGAGGGCATCGTTGCAGATCGGTGCTAGCGCGATGCGCCACTGACTTCCTTGTAGGCGGTCGAGTTGGACGACGAGTGGGTATGGAGGCTGCTGGGAGCAGGGATGGAGCGTTAGAGTATCTCGTGTCGCATTAGTAAATGTCGCAATCACGCTGATCGTAATCGCATCACTCGTGATGACGGCGCGATATTCCTCGCGATTTGTGCGAATGAGCGAGGTCTTTGGGACTGTCGCGGCGATCAACAGTTGCTGAACCCTGCTGGGCTCGGTGCATGCTCCACTGCACCCGACCAGGGCGATCGCGACCTTGAGAAAGTTCTTGTGCCGCACGGGTAGCCGGGGTTTCGCCACTCTACGCCAATCCGATGGAAGTTCGTGAGGGTGCGTTCAGCGCCGGGGCCTCAAAACACACGCTGGGTTAGTTTCGCCTGTTCGACCGCTCGCGCTCGTCGCTAGTCGTCAAGTCGCGCGGTTTTCGTACGCCAGACTTGCCGGGTTCATTGAGTTTCGGTCGGTAATCCGTTGCCGAAGAGATGCGCGTGAGAATTCGTTCAGCGGATCGTGTCACGCACCACGCGGATCGTTGGAGATCGGGGCAGCGGGCACCGCGGCACGAGCATGATTACCATAGGCCTCTTGATCGTGGGGTCGGGAACCGCGATCGCCATCGGCAGCGCCACGCGCGGATCAGGTGTGAACACCGGCATTGCGCAGTCGACCGCGCGCGGTTCACCGAGCCATCCGCCGACAATTCGCGCCCTCGCCTCCCTCAGCGCCGAGTCGGCCTGCGCGCGCGCTTGCGGCGTCCTGGAATCGAGAAACGGTCCTACCGTCTGCGCGCCGAGCGAGAGCGTCGCGATTGAGACGATACAGGCACTGAACGCCAAACCGAGTCGAAACGTGCTCACAGCATCCCCCGCGTAAACGCTGACTCCCAAGAACGAAGATGCGTGACGGTCCGCCGGCCCGCAACGCGATTGGCGCTTCTGTCCCGCGGTTCGGCTCCGTCAGGTGGGCGAGCCCGGGTGCGTCACGATGCGCTCCTCCACCGCCGCCAGCACTGCGCCAAAAATCGTCCAGATGCCACTCAATACGAAGCATACCGTCAAGTACATGAGGGGCATCCGCCTGTCCCAGCTTCCCACGCGGTAAAAGACCACGAGTACGAGGCCACAAAACGGAACGATCAAAAGGCAGTTTCCCACAAACTGGATGATCAGGTTTCGCGAGCGGGTCTTGAGATGGCCGCCAGATAGACCCCCGAGGAGTCCCGCCACAACGCATGCGGCGACAGCCTCCCAGTCACGGAAACCGGCCGCATGGTAGTAGCGAAGGTCTCCGGTGAGGGGATGCATGAGCATCGACAATCCCTTCACAGCTCCGGCACCTCCCAGCACAATAGCGTAAACCCATGGGAGAGTCCGTTGCTGAGCTCGTAACACCGCGAGTTGTGAGTCCAGATCCGTGACAACTCCCAGACGTGAACCGTTGACTTACCGTAGCTCGTTCTGAATGTAAGCTTGGTTGATAACGTCCCGCTCTCGCCGCGGAAAGGTGGCTAGAAGCGTTACCGTGAGCAGCGTACGCGAAATTGACAGGGAATGCCCGGACTGCCAATCCGGAGATCGGCGGGACGGCACCGCCCCTCCCTTTCTTCAGCAGGTTCAGGCAGATGCCAGAGCGTTTCGTCGCGACTTTGCGGTGGGGCCTTTTCTGGGGCGCGTGCGTAGCGCTCGTATTCGCCGCGCTCGTGATGGTCGTAGCGCTGGTGTCGGGCCAGGACCCACTTCGGGCATATCCCGCGTCCGCGCTGTCTCTGGTCGGGATCTACGGCGGATATGCAGTTGCCGGCGGTCTCCTGCTTGGACTGTTACGGCACCTTCTGGCTCCGACGCTGCGTGATCTGTCCGACGGCGTGCGGTGGGGCCTGTTCTGGGGAGTGCTGGTCGCCGTCCTGCTTTCGGCATTTGTATGGATCGAGGCCCTGTTCTCGGGGCCTGACCCGTTTCGGGCCCGTCACCTCTCGCCTCTGCAACTGTCGGGGATATACGCCGGAGGCGCAGTGCTGGGTGGCTTTCTGTTTGGACTACTGGGGCCGCTTCTGAAGACGCTGCCGGCTCGCCTCCTCACCGGAATCACCATCGCTTCGCTGTTGGTTTTTGCTATCGGTTTCGTCGCTTCCCCAGCATTCCCAGTGTGGGTCCTGCTCCTTTGGTCATCGGGGGCGGGATTCCTTCCGGGCGGTGTCGGTGCTCTCGTGTATCACGAGGCGCACATCTCTGACATAAGGGCGCAAGCGGACGCCATCGCACACCAAGCAGCGGACGAGCGACACCGGGTGCGGCTCGCCACGTACCCGCCTCGATTTACCTTGCTCCTCCTGGCTTGCATCGCCGTCGTATCAGGGGTTCAGCTTTTCACCAGCGGGCTCTACTTCCGTGGCGGGCAGTCCATGGAGCTCGCCGGATTGGTGAAGCGCTCCGTGCACGCGGGCGAATGGTGGCGCCTCCTCACTTCGACATATCTTCACGCCAACCGGGGGTACGTCGTCGGGAACCTCGTTGGTTTGTTCGTTTCCGGACGACTCGTCGAAGCGTACGTGCCGCGGACACGGTTTCCGCTCGTGTACCTCGTCTCGGCGCTCGCGGGTGGCCTCGCGAGCGTATGGTTTCTGCCCGACCGGGAACCGGTCGGCGCGTTGGGCGGCCTTCTGGGCGTGGTGGCCTTTCTTCTCGTCGTTTCCATGCGGCGAAAGGCGGACTTGACCCCTGGGGTCCGTAACACTTTGCTGCCCTGGCTCGGAATCACCGTTGTAATAGCGGCCGAAGGGTGGAACTTCATCGAGAGCGCCGCGCTCTTGGGCGGACCCGCCACCGGAGCGCTTCTTGGGCTTCTTCCTATTTCTCGCTCCCAGGAGCGCGAGCGCCAATTATTCGATGAGGTTCTCGACAGTCTCGGTTGGCTCGCAGCCATCGTGCTTGTCGCCGGAGCGGCTCTCGCAATCTTTCGCCTTCTGCCCGGCAATTCTCAGTCACCCACTTACCTGGCGCCGTGTTGCCGGTAGCGGAGCAAGTTCACTGTTCGGCGGAGCGCTCGTTGGGTGCCCGGCGCGGCCTCCTTTGAGAGGGCGAGCGTGAGTCCATCAGTCGCGCTACCGAGCTACCGCGTATCGGCTCGCTGACGTCGCCGTTAGGTCTTCAGCTCTCGGGCGTCCTCAGGATCCTCCGGCTCCGCCAGAGGCATCCCGAGTGAGAGGAAGAAGTCGCGCGCCGCATTGGCAATGGCTTCGAATCGAGCGGCATGCCAGCGCCCATGCTCGTGTCGGAACTCCTCACGCCGGATGTGAATAAAGTGATCGAACGAGAGTTCCGTCAGCTGTGCGTCGCTGGTTTTGTCGCTTAGCAGATCACGGACGCTACGCCCCCGCTCCGCCGCAATCTCGCACAGCTCGACTTCCTTGATGTGGAGTAGCTGCAAGGGAGCTACTGAGCCGTTTGCTCGAAGAATGAGCGGCCTGTTTGGCGCTCTCGGCGTTTTCAACCTATCGAAAGATGATGAGCTGATCGATTCCGTGAGGGGGTGCCTAGAGCAGGAGGGCCTACTAAAAGAGGCGATCCGATTCAACCGCCTTATCAAGCACGTCCTTCATACCAAAGAAAAAATGCTCCGGTTGAGTGTCGACTTTCTCGGCATTCCGAAACCCGAAGTCCGACTGCGCCATATCGACGTAAAGACGCGTCGCCGGTGGTATACGGAGGTCTAGGCCGCACCCGTCACCTGCCGGGTGGCTCCTTCGATCTGGATAAGGTCGTAGAGTTCCAAATAGAGACCAATCGGTCCGACCTCTACAACGTCATCAGAGATAGCGATTCCGACATCCTTCACCGCGTTTGGATATCGCGCTTTGACCGGTCTCGAGTCCGGCTGCTCGAGCGCGTTTTATCGTCCGTAGAATCGGCAGGCTAGAGTCTAAGTTGCCGCGTGATGTACTCCTTCGCCGCGTCCGCCTGCAAGTCGCTCCATGAGTCGAAGCGCGTGTGCGCTCTCGTATAGGTATCCAGTTCCGCACTGGGTAGATCAGGGAACGATTCCTTCGTCACGCCGAAACCGGCGCCCAGCAGAAAAGCCTCGACATTCGGCGCGTCGGTATTCTGCGCCATGTAGTTGGGCGGGAGCAATTCGCTGAGCGGGACACTCTGCTGCTCAGGAAGGTTTTCGAGTTTCTGCCTAAGCTTATCGAGCTCGGCCGTATCGATCTCAATTTTGAACATGGTGTTTGCTTTCCCCGTTTCGCTCAGTCGCCTGCCGTCGCAGTTGCTTTTGCAGTGCCAGCGGCGGTTCCGCCGGCAGTCGCTCGGAACACCGGCACTACCAGAGGCCCGAGCCCGATCCGGCCGCTAACCGTTTGAATGAGCTCTCGCCAGTAAGGCCACGCGTTATATACCCCATTCAGCCGCGCGAAGGCCTCTAGTGATTCAGCGGGCAACGACGTTAGGTCCGGATGACTGTAAATCAGCAGATAGATCGCAGAGAGCTTGAGTCTCTGAGTATCACCACTCGGTGGACCACCTGCTCCGTTGCAATCGAACTCCACCGTAACGAAGATCTTACCGGGATGCTTTTCCGGAAGTTCGTATCGCGTGCGGTGCGACTGAGAAAGAACTACTTCTTCAGGTAGCTCAAGCGGATCGATCTGTGTACGAAGGGTAGCCGCCTGGAGCGAGACGTGTTGAATCTCGACGCCCTTGGCAACGGCCACTGCTTGGGCGAGCGGAGATACCTCGTCGCTCACGCGGCTAGACTCTCGTTTTCGCCGATCGGGACGAGCGCCGCAGTCGTCGAGGAGGCAGAAACCGACCGCGGGCGAAATGCGTGAGTGAAATCCGGAATGAACTCACCCTCGCCGAGCGGTTCCAGGTTCAGGTCGACTCGATGTCCCAACATGCAAGCGACAGAACCCAACGTGCGAAGCGTCATATTGCGACTTCCCGAAAGAAGTCCCGTGACGTAAGCCCGACTGGTGCCGAGTGCATTCGCCAAATCTGCTTTGGTGAGCTCGTTGCGCTCCATAAGTTCCGCGATCGCCTCTGCTGCATTGAACACCAATCGCTCCTCCTCGAAATCTCTTCGCGCCTCGGGAGAAGCATTCCGTCGTTCAATCCATGCCGTATTCATTGATTGTCTTACCGTTTTAGGTTTTGAAAAAAGATATTGAATCGTTCTTGCGCAATTTTGACAGTGCTCGGCTTAAGCCGGTCTCCCTTCTTTATTTCCCAATGGCAAAGGATGACTTCGCGATTGGGCGCATGAAAGCAGAGCACGCGAATCTGGAAACTCTTAAACTCCCAAATCTTGTCTTCGACTTTCTTAAACTTTTCTCGATTCGATATACTTCCATGATCGCCCAGTCGCTCGAAAAGCACGTCGAGCTTATTCCGATCAGAGACCTTTAGCCCGTCCAAGAACTCACCCACCGGACACCTTCCATCCGGTAGCTCTTGGCAAACGATCGTAAACTGCGCCCCGACATATTCAGGTGCCCTTTTCATTCACGCAGAGCATGTTAACATAAGTGTTAACGAAAATAAAGGGGTTTGGTAACTGGCTCTAAATACAGCTGTTAGCCCGCCGCGGCACTGGCTTTTGGGCTCTATTCGCCCCGAACAGCCACCGCAAAAGCCTCAGGAAGAACTCGATCGGTTGTACTCACGCCACTGCTTCATCGAGAGCTTCGAGACGCACCATCTCTTCAAGTTGCGCCTGGTCGAGTTTCCATAGTCCGCCGAGCAGCTGATCAATCTGCGCAGCTAACCCCGTCGTCCGACGATGCAGGGCGGTTTTCTCGTGCCCTACTCGCGCTCTTGTAAGCTGTTGGTTGGCCGTGAGTATGTCGTCGACCAACCTGATCACTCGGCTGTGAATCGCGGACTGCTCCTGGTTTTGGAAATCGATGGCAGGCACTGGAATCGAAAGGAGTGCCTCCTTTTTTATCTTCGGAAACGTTTTCTTCTGGTCAAATTTTGTCTGGCGCCAGTACCAGCGAAGCGGAGTCGAGGCAATCACCGCAAGGATAAAGCGCAAGTCATAACGCGTCGGACGTGTGAAATAAATGTTGTAGACAGTGTTGAGAGTGTACAGGTCGGCGGGTAATAAAGTTGCTATAGGAGTCTCTCCGATTTGCCGCACTCCGATGCGCTGCTGGCCGTACACGTCCGGATTGCCGCCGCTCTTGATTGCGCTGCTGTCGAAGTCGACAAATTCTGTGGATGGCTTCAGGCTATACGAGCCGATTGCTCCACCATCAACCACAGGTTTATACCGCCGCGTTCGAGCACTTCCCGCCACGTATTTTGTGCGGTCGTATGTTTGGATCCCGAAGTACGCTGTTGCGAAGGTTCCAAGGAGGACTGAGCTCTTCTCGATTTGCGCGACCAATTTCGAGGCACCTTGACCGCCTGCGACGCCGAATTGCTTCTGCGGATCTGCTTGCCAATTGCTTTGGAGAACAGAGTGAGCGATCGCCGTGTCGGTCGGGGCGCCAGATACGACGATTGCTACCTCATGATCCGCTTTCGGTTGCGCCTTCGTCATCACCGTGATCGACGTATCCTCGCTCACCTTCTTGAAAACGGGAAAGTTGAAGATTCTCACTAGATCAACTTGAACAGTGCGTAGAAGAAAGTCGCGCAGCCCCAAAGCGAATTTGTTGCGAAGATAAGAGCTCGGAGTGATGTAGCCGAACCTTCCTCCATCTCGCAGGAGTTTGACCGCTTTCTCCATGAATACCTGGTATGTGTTGATCTTGTAGCGCGCAGACTCGTATTTCTCGACAAGGTACGCCTCTACTTCGGGTTCGCCGAGCCACTGCAGTAACACGTAGGGCGGATTACCGATCACAGCATCAAAGCCGGGGTTCTCCCGCGCAAAGATCGCCTTGAATTCGGAGCGATACGTAAACGGGACCAGCTTAGTCTCCTCGGCGAGTGTGAAATCCCCCCCCAACGCACCTTGGCCAAAGTCTGTTTCTAGGAGGGAGTTTCCCCGCCTGACGTTTTGGTCTAAGTCTGGTAAGGCTCGCTGGTGAAACAGCTGGAGCTGAGTCTCTCCTTCGAGAACTTTGAGAAGCAAAGATAGTTTCGTTACCTCGACGGCTTGTGCGTCGATGTCCACCCCGAAAATACTGTCTAGCAAAATCCGCTTTCGTTCATCTGGAGTCAGACGCCATTCGCCACTTTCAGCGCGTCTCAACGTTGCGGCCTTTCCCCGTGACCACTTCGCTATGTCGTCGTTTACGTACCATTCTCGATGCCAATCAAGGAGGCACTGATACGCAACTAGCAAGAATGAGCCTGATCCGCACGCTGGGTCGAGTACTTTAACGCTTGCTGACTGCTTCTCTGATTTCGTTGCGGGCTGTGGTCGCCTTCCCTTCAGGAGCTCAGCTACTGTGCGCTGAACGATGTAGCTAACGATGTAGGTAGGAGTGTAATAGACCCCACCCGCCTTCTTGACGTCCGGCTTGTACTCAATTACCGCCCGATGTTGAGGAGTGAGCCTGATTACTTTGCCGAGGAACTGCTCGTAGACCTGTCCCAGGATGTCGGCCGGCAGTACCGAGAATTCGTATGGGCTTTTTGGATAATAAAGGTCGCTGACGATGTCGCGCAGAGGCTTGTCATCGAGATCGAGTGCAGGCGTAAGGGAGTCATACTCACTCGGGCGTCCTCTCTCGTCGTCAAAATGGAAGAGGCCAGAGTTGTACCTGGAATCAGCGGTCCTAAAAAGAGCGACGAGGCGCGGGTAAATCCCGTCCTCCAGGACCTGATCCTTTAACTGCCCAAAAGACTCCAGTCCCCGGTCTTCCGCGATTCGGAGAAAGACGATTCGGTCAATCGTCATCTGCACTGCGAAGTTCAATTCCTCGACCGAGAGTGATTCATTTCTGAGAGCGAAGTTTTTCGCGAGGGTCTCGCGCCAGCCTTCCATCTCTTTTAGGAACGCTTCGTCCACTTGCGCAGCTCCTCGTCGGCTGGACGACGGCTTCGAATACCGATCTAGCCCGCCGCGACGAATGCCATCAGGCGAAAAGAGGTTGACAAGCTCCTCCCACTTCGCGTCGTATTGATCCAACGTGAAGTACATGAGGCGGGCGGTAGATGCCTTATCAGACTCCTTCGGACGGACTCGAGTGTCGTACACAACAAACTCCTCGAAGTCCGTTAGGATGCTGACTGGTAGCTTCGCCGACCATGCGTACCGTCGAAGTTGGAAGGCCGGGCTCGGATCCTTCTTTAAGTTGACCGACGGCCTTTTCGTTTCGATGAAAAGCTTTCGAACCCCACCGAGCCGCAGGGAGTAGTCCGGAGTCTTTACAACGCCCTCAATGCGAACAGAATCTTCGTGTACGATGTCCTTGTAAGCGTCCGCAAACCCACCCTTATTGTCCACGTCCCATCCTAATGCTTTGAGCAAAGGATCGACGTACTCGCGGCGCAGCTCAGTCTCGTTGTATGTGACAGACTTATCTGGCCGTTCGCGTTTGAACCGATCTATGAGCTCGAGGACTTCGGCGGGAGCGGGCATAGATGAAGCGGGGTGAGAGGAATCTTGTTTGAAACTGATGTTCGATAGACTCTTAAACTACGGCCAGTTGGACGTGGCAGAAACAGGACGAGGTGCAATCGCAACCAGGTTTGACTCTCTGATTGTCTCCGACCCGTTCAAGCGGGCGCTCGATTCTCTTCAATGCCGCGCCGCCGCTGCGCTGTTCCTCGCACCCGTAACCGCAAGTGCGCGTTACGTAGCTGGTTGCGCCTCGGGCCGGTTCCCAAGGATGGAGGTGTGGAGGGACTTCTGTGAGCGGTTGCGGAACCGCGAGATATCCCTGGCAGAAATGTCTGGGTTACGTGCAAGCAAGAGGAGCGATATCGGCGCCTGCGCGGTGCGCGCGGCACCGGATATCTGCTCCTGAGATTCCCCATTCGCGCCTGGCGGGCGCTCAAGGGGACCGTAGAACGGAAAGGCGAATTCCGCAGTACAGAGAGATGAGAGCGACGTCGCCATCTGCTCGTCGCCCGATCCTCCGCTGCTCCGATGGCCGCCTTCCGGACCGCCACAAAGCTCCTCCGCTTCTCGCCCGACGAGCTCGCGCGGATCACCGCGCACGCCCGCGCCTGCGGTTGCACCCCGGCGCTCTTCATCCGCGAGACTGCTCTCGGCGCGACCCGCCGGGTTCGGCCCCACGCCGAGCGGGATGCCCTGCTCCGCGAATGGGCTCGCATCGCGAGCAGCCTGGCGCGACTGGCGGCGGTGTGCCACCAGGGCGATTACTCCGATGTCGTCGCGGAGCAACTCCTGGAGTCTCTGGACGCGCATCAGGACGCCCTCCGATCGCTCGTCAATGACGGGAAGGCCCCGCGCCGCCGAGCAGTGCCGACGTGATCGCGAATACGTCGAGCGGCCGTCGCTTCGGCCCTCTTGCCACCTACCTCGTCGCCGGCCGATCCGGGCAGGAGACCGACCGCGTGGCCTGGACGGCCGAGCGCAACCTGGGCACCGATGACCCCGAGCTGGCCGCTTCGGTGATGCAAGCGACGGCTCGGCAGAGCGTGCTAGTCCAGGTCCCGGTCTACCACCTCACGATCAGCTTCCATCCCGAGGACCAGGTCACGCCATCCCAGATGGAGGCCGTCGTCGACCAGGTGCTCCGTGATCTCAAGCTCTCGGAGCACCAGGCGATCATGGTGGCCACAAGGACCGGGACCACGACCACGTGCACGTGATGGTCAACCGCGTGCACCCCGACACCGGAGTCGCCTGGGAGCGCTGGCAGGACCGGCCGGTGATAGAGCGCAGCTTGCGCGAGGCCGAGCAGGCCATGGGCCTCCGCATCGTCCCCGGCCGGCTGCACGAGTTGGAGGGACACGAGGCGCCCGACCGGGCTCTCCTTACTCAAGGGGAGCGGCGTGCAGCGGAACGGAGTCACGATCCCGCCTTCCCGGACCGCGTGCGCGAGCACCTTCCCGAGCTCCGGGCCTCGCGCTCGTGGGAGGAGCTCTCGAGCCGACTCGCCGAGCACGGTCTCCGCCTCGAGCCCAAAGGCCAGGGGCTGATCATCACCGATGGCGAGCACCAGGTGAAAGCCTCCCGCATCGGGCGGGATCTCTCGCTCCGCCGGCTCGAAGAACGCTTTGGCGCCCCCTACCCGCATCGCGACCAAGCGCCGGAGATAGCGCGCGAGCAGGAGCGGCTCTTCCCCGGCGTAGGCGTCGTTGCGGCAGCCGCCCGAGAGGCCGAATACGTGCAGGCTCTGTCTCGGGCGAGCTACCACGCCCAACTGGACGTCGACCGGCTCCGCGCGACGAGCCGGCAAATGGGTGACGAGATTAAAGCGCTCCCAAGTCTGAACAAGGCCTTCGACGGCGCGCTCAAATACGTCTACCGCGAGCCGGAGATGGCCCGAGAGCAAATACGAGCGACCGCAGCGACGCTCGGTGCCGACCGGGTCGAGGCGATGCTCCGCCAGGAGCCCCACCGGTTTGGCGACCTCAAGACCGTGGAGACGAAGCGCGCTCTGGGGCTCATCACGGACTCCGACGACACGCAGGCGCGACTCTCCGCCCGCGGCGTGGCCGCGCATTGGCACGACGTCGCCCAAGCCGAAGCTCGATCGGCCAAGCTCGTGGCAGAGTACGTCCAGGGCGTCGAGCAGCGCTTGACCGAGGCGCTCACACGCGTCTACCGCGACCCGGAAGCCGCCCGAAGCGCGTTCGAGCTCGCCCTTGGGCATGCCGGCCGAGACGAGGCTATCCGGATACTCGCCGGCTCGCCCGATCGTCTCGGAGCGCTCCGCGCCCCGGCAATCCCTTCGGAGGTCGCCCGCGTCGACTGGGGCTCCCTGGCTGATCGGGCGCTCGAAGCCGTCGACGCGCGCCACGTGACCTCGACCGCGCTGGCCCAAGCGCATGCCGAGCGTGCCATCGAGAGCGTCGACGACCGACGCCGGAGTCTCAGCACCGCCCTCGACCAGGCTCCGGGCAAGAGTCTGCTACAGAACACGCTTGCCCGTGCCCTCCACGAGTTGGAGCCCGCCGGGCTGGTGCAGCTCAGGCGTGTGCTCACGGCGCCCCAGGCCGCTCTCGCGTTCCAGGCGCACAAGGCTGTCCGGGATGTGGTGCTCGGTCGCGACGAGCTCGAGCGCTAGCCACCTAACCGTGACTCTAAGATGATTGCCGCTCCGCATACGCTGACCGCATTTCGCGAGCGGTGGCTCGCCCGCCGGGACGAGCTGCGGGCGCTTCACGCTTTGGTAGACGGTGCCGAGCTGTGCGATAAGATGGTCACCGAGCTCGACGACGCCCTCCGCGCCGAACACTCGGCCGTGCTCTCGCTCCGCGAGGCCTCGCGCGCGTCGGGCTATTCCCCTGACCATCTCGGCCGCCTCATCCGCACCGGCGTTCTGCGCAACGCCGGCCGCCCCAACGCGCCCAAGATTCGCCTCGCTGACCTCCCGAAAAAGCCGATCCCTTCCGGCCGCTTGACTCTTGCCCCGCTAATAGGCAAATCACGAGTGCAGATCGCGCGGTCCGTCGTGACCTCCATGAAGGAGCACGACCATGACTGACGCGAAAAGAAATGCAGCCTTGAAGTCGAAGCACCCGAAGCGGTGGAGCTACTGCGTCGGAGAGCGCGGACAGAATCGCGTGCGAGCCTTTGAGCACGCCGAGACCGGACGACTCTTTCTCGAGTTCTACGAGCCGACGCACCTCGCGAGTCGCCCGCGCGTCAAGCGCGTAGCGCTCGGGCACCGTGACCGGGGCCTGGCGAAGGCAGCCGCCGAAAAACTGGCGTGCGATCTCCGTCAGGCGACGCCGCCCGGGCCGGCGCAAATCACGCTCGGAACGCTGATTGACAATTATCTGGATGAGGTGACACGCGACAAAGGGTCGAGCTCTCAGCAGCATGACCGGCGGGCGGCGGAGCTCTTTCTACGCGCCTTCGGTCGGGATCGGGAAGCCCGCTCGCTCAATCGGCGTGACTTGGATTCATTCGTGCGAGCGCGGCGCTCGGGGCAACTCCGGCCCCCAGCCGCGAAGAAAATTCAGCCCGTGGCCAATCGAACCATCGAAGAAAATGTTCGGTGGTTGCTCGCTGTGTTCAACTGGGGAACGCGAGCGGGTGATACGCGAGGCCACTTGCTGTTGGAAAGGAACCCGTGGAAAGGGCTCGATGTCCCGAAAGAGGAGAGCCCACACCGCCCGAAGTTATCGAGCGAGGAGTACCAGTCCCTGTTGGAAGTTGCTCCCCAGCTAGGCCCGCAGTTCACGTTGGCTCTGGTGCTGGCGCATGAGACCGGACACCGCGTGAACGCGATTCGACTGCTTCGTTGGAGTGACGTCGATCTCTCGAAGAAGCGACTTCGGTGGCGGGCGGAGAGCGACAAGGTTGGATTCGAGCACGTCACTCCGATTACCGAAGTAGCCATGTCTGCGCTCGCCCGCGCGCGCGCCAATTCACTCGCGATTGGAGACGCCTGGCTGTTTCCGGCGGCCGTTCAGACCACCGAGCCAACGTCTCGCTACACGTTCTTGGATTGGTGGAGGAAAGCGGAGCAACTGGCGCGGATACCCCGAGTGAAACGGCGCGGATGGCACTCGCTGCGCCGGATGTTCGCGAACGACCTCCGTCACGTCCCGCTCCGGGACTTGGCGGCGCTTGGGGGGTGGAAGGAGCCGACCACCGTGCTCAAGGTCTATCAGAGCGCCGATGAGGCAACGATGCGCGCGGCGCTGGATTCTCGCCCGATCCGGGAAGTTGCAGCGTCCCAGTAGTCGAATACACACCGCGAATACACACCGCGCGGTGCAAAACCCAAAATAACGACGCCGAGCCCGATCCTATAAGTCGCGGTAAGGCAAGTACTTAATCAACGGATGGGGCGGGATTCGAACCCGCGAGACCCTTTCGGGCCCACACGCTTTCCAGGGAGTCACCACTAGAAGAAAACATCGGCAGCATGCCGGTATTCACCATGGCAGAGGCGACGATCCGCCGGAGTCCTCCGTCATCCACGCCGGTACTTGCCGGAACGAATGGGCACCAGAACGGGCACCAACGTTGCTTGCCCGAGGCGCTTAAATGCCGTCGTTAGTGTCTCGAGTCCATCGAATAGCATTCTGCTTCAGGCGGCTCTCCACAAGATTCCCTATCACGGCCCCATGCTGTTTCCAGGGAGCTCGCTCGCGCTCCGCACCTCGTTGATTACCTCTTGCGCCGCCTGGCCAACTGACGCCAATGGGTGCTCGCCGGATGCGAGCTGCGCAGCGTTGATCGAGCCTGAACTGAGGGTCGCATCGTCACTGACCAAATAGAACACCACGTCGCCGCCTAGTGGCAGGGGGAACGCCGTCGCGGGGCGAAAGAGATCTCTCTTGAGCGCGGCCTCCGCACGAAACGTCGCGGCGATGCGACGCACTGCGTCGCGCCCGCCTGCCCCGAGGATGCCGCCGCCTGAACTCCAGTACAGGCTCGTGGTGCCATCCTCGAAGGCAGCCAGCGTTGCTACTCCTGATCCCACACCCCAATCCATCACGACACATCGCAAGTCGTTCGTACTCTGCTCTTCGGGACCGCCAGCGAAGAGTGTCCGGCTCAAAATCTGTTCGCGGAGGGCTGCGCCACCACTCGGCGTCGACTGTCGCCGCGCTGACGCCCGACGACGGGCGAACCAACCTCCGAGCACTGCGATCACGGCCAACGCAATCGCAGCTCCGACAGAACTCAGCATCCGGTGGACTCCGTCAGCGCGACGTTGGACCGCCTCACCGTAGCGACCCCGCCTGGCTGCGCCGGGACATCTTCCCCATCTCCACGAGGTCGAAGCGGATCTGTAGTGGCTCGGCCCCGCGCCAGGCTCCGACGTGGGTGTGGGGGAAGTAGGCTGGCCCGTTGTTCCCGACGCGAGCGACCGCCTGCCCCGCACGCACACGATCACCGGCGTGCACCCGGATATCCTGCACATGTGCGTAGAGCACGCGGACGCCATCCGATCGGAGGAAGATGACGACGCCCGCGCGCACGCGCCCGAGTCGCCCGGGACGGTTCGGCGGTGGCTCTGGAATCAAGGAGTCCACCACACCGTCGAAAGGCGCCAGCACCGGCTCGCGCCAGCCGTACCAGTCCTCGTTCCGCTCGCCGGTACCCCGAAAGAAGATGGGGAAACGGCCTGCCGGCCCGCTGCCAGGGTTTGGGATCACACAATCGCTCGCGAGTGCATCGCCGAGTTTCGTGAGCTGTCCCGCCGGGTGCTCCTGGCACATGAAGAGGGGGTGTACGATCGGGTGGATCACAACGCTTTCGGTGTCTGCAGGCGCGGTCCGCAGCGACAGCGCCGATTCCCCAGCTCGCGTGACGGTGGTGAGCGGCAAGAGCGCAGCCATCGCGAGGCAGAGTCCTTTCGTGAAGTTTCGCTGACGTGTTCGCATGAGTCAGAGGCGCCGAGAAGGATTATTGCACGGCGGTCACTAGTCGCCGTTTCCCAATGTCCGATACATTATGCGTCGTTGGCCACCGCCGTTACTCACCTTCGGCGCTCCACTTCTGCCCAATCGCGCGACAATCGAGATTCGCCCCAGAATCGAGGGCCGGGAAGTTGCTGACTGTCACTCGCGTTTCGCGCATGGCTCTCGGGAAAGCCTCTGATGGATCCCCGCCAGCTGCCCTGAAGACAAGGCGCCGGTGGAGCGTCGTCCTGCTGACAACGGCCTTGTTTGTCTCCGCCAGCCATGCGGCGACGGCACAAGGGAAGGTCCCGGCCGTGAGCGTGAGCTTCTTGGACACGACGGCGGTCGACATCGGGGACATCGTGCGTCTGTTCCGCGCCTATGTCGCTGCTCTGGACTCACCGGAGCGCCGCCGCGTCCTCTGGAGCACCGCGACTGCACGGGACCGTCGCTCAGGTGACCTCACGCGCGAGTTCGCTTACCAAGGCTTTCCGGCCACCATTGTCGGCGTGGTCTCGACGGGTAAGCCTGGCGATGAGTACGTGGTACGGGTGCTATATGCGAAGTCGGACAGCACCGGCAAACGGGTGTGGACCATGGCCCTGCAGCGGCTCTATGCCGTGCGCGAGAGTGGGGCGTGGCGGCTCAGTAACGCGCTCCCGCGCCTCACACGCGACTGGAAGCGGAGCCACGTTGGGCGGATCACTTTCTGGTACGCGCCCGGGCAGCGGCCCGACCCCGAACGGGCAGTTCGGGCGGCGCGGTTCGTCGACTCAATAGCGACGCTCTTCGCGGTGCCACCGCCCGACACGCTGGACTACTACGTGACCGCGTCGGCCGAGGAGTACCACCGCATCCTGGGGCTCGACTTCTTCCTCCTCCCCAACGGGCGGGGCTCGGGCCGCGGCGGCCGAGCTCTACCGGCAGACGGCATCGTGCTCTCGGGCAACCCGGCCCTAGGCGAGGCGTACCTGCACGAGCTCGTGCACGCGACGCTCGGGCCTGCCAAGATCAGGAACGCCCTGGTGAGTGAGGGAATTGCGACGTGGCTCGCTGGGTCTGGAGGGCGCTCGCCGAGGGAGATGTATGCGGTGCTCCGTCGTTATCAAAGGAAGCACCCGGCGGTCACGCTCGATAACATCGTCCGTGAAGAGGTGGCCGGCGAGTGGGGGTCCGCCGAGACGGACGCGCTGTACGCGACGGGTGCGCTGTTCGTCGATTCGGTCTATCGTCGTTCCGGGATCGCGGGCGTGCGTGCTCTGACCGCCGTGCCGTCTGGCAGCGAAGCGGCGCTCGTGGCGCTGCGAGCGCGGCTGGGTGAAAGCCCTGCGCAGCTCGATCGGTGGTGGCGACTCGAGGCAGCGGGCGGACGCTAGAGCCATTCGATCACAACCGCTGACGAGCTGGAAACTCGGCGTCACCGTTGGATACGGAATACCAGCGGGGCCTCGTTGACCGTGGTGCCTCCGATGTCCTGTCGAATCTCTCTCCGGTAAACGATCAGGCTATCACCGCTGAATCGCCCGAAGCTCCGTTCAGAGACACCGGTGCCGAGATTCGCATCGAGCTCGAGCGTTCCGCCTGCTGACATGTACGTGCCTCTTACGGCGGTTGCGCTGGGCGCGTCGGGCCGCCCATCGCTGCACACGAGCAGCCTGGATTCCCTTTCCGCATAGCTGTTGCCGGCGAGCAATTGGAGATTCATACCGATCAGGCGATCACTACACGAATAGCTTGGACCTCCCGGCTGTACCGGGATGGCGACGAGTGTCCGGGTGTCGACGGGCAGCGTCTTGCCCTCATAGGAGACAAGGTCGTAGCTGGCAATCGAGCCGATAGGATCGGTGGAGTGGCCGCATCCCGAGGCAAGCGCGGATGCGAGACAAATCGAGAGCAATCGGAACGATGAGTGTGAACCGCTCATTTCAGGCCTCCGAGATGAGCCGCCCGGAGTCGTCGACACCTTCTTTCCTCCAGCAGCACGGACCGTGTGCAGACTCGCATCCGCAACCTCGTCCCAAAAGGTCAGAGGCTGGCAATCCAATCGCGCCATCGCGCGACGTCAGAACCGAAGTCCTGCCCCTTCAGCGCCGCCAGGAGGTTGTGGGCGGTCTGGCGCGTGTAGCGATGTTCAGCGCCCGCATACGCCAGCAGGATCCTGCCTCCGTCGCGTAGAAGGGGGGCCGCGAGCTCCGGCTGGACATCGGTGGCCACGAGGAGTCTCATCAGCGTCATGGACTCCGCGAGGCTAGTGCCGTCGAGCATGGCGTGAATCGCGGGAGCTACGGGCTTCCAATCCACGCGACGTCTCGGTCCGCGCGTGGCGAGGTCCAACACCTGACCAGCCATCGCCTTCACCATCCCGTCCGACTCGCGCAGCGCATCGACGAGCGCCCAGAGCGCTGCGTCGCCGTCGACGAAATTCGCCAGGATCGATACGGCGACGACGCGGTTGCGATAGTCCGGACTGCTGGCCAGGACCGACACAGCCGTGCGAAAATCCCCCGGCGACGCGTGGCGAACCATGAACTGCCAATAGGTGAGTACGGCACCCGAGTCAGAAACCGGCCATTCCGCCAATGCGGCGCTCAAGCCCCTTGTACGCCATTCAGGGAAGCGCTGGAGGGCAGCTTGCACCGCCATGGGGTTGCGCTGCACGATGGCCACGGCAGACTTCCAACCGGAATGAGGATGGGTGGAGTCGAGAGGCGCCGGCTTGAACCGCACGCGAGCGGAATCCTGCGGCTCGACGACGGTCACCACGATGCGATCGACCGAATCTCCCGGCCATTGTTTGGTAGCCGACGGCCGCTGCGTCTGGGAACCCCAGTTTGTAGCGAAGGACAACTGCGCAGGCATGGGATGTGAGCGACTCGCGTGGAGTAAGCGCCGCGAGCGAGTCCTGCAGCATCGCCAGAGTCCACTGCCGAAGGCCAATCACCTCCACCATCTTACCGGGCAGTCGAAGCACCTCCTGCGCCGAGACGAGAAGAGAGACGGTGAGCGTGAGGAGCTTATATGCCGAGCGCATTTGGGCTCATTCCTCAAGATGACTCATCCAAACTACAGCCAGTAGCTGATCGCAGGCTAGCGGCGCGTCGACGTCGCTCCACAGGCTACAATGCTACACGGTAGGGCGCGCTGCGCCTACGGAATCGCCTTCGCCGTGAGAGAGCGCAGGAGCATACTAGCAGCGAGAAGCGCAGCACCAGTCTGGGTATCGCGTGTCAAAGCGTCCCATGCTCCCTCTTGAAATCGGACGCCGGCGGGCGTCAGCAAGGCAATGCTGAGCTCGTTTCTTAGTGGCGGATTTGGTCTGCCGGTTTTCCACGCTTCACTCCTTCGAACGAGCTCCCTTCCCGCAGTCAGTAAGGCATCGATACTAGAATCCAGGGAGGAATCCGGGTGCTCCCAAATGATGGCTCCGCCATCTGTGCTGAGAAAGCGAACCGTAAGATCCTCGTACGCGGCGAGGGTGTCGGACATCGGGACTGACCCAACTTCGACTACAACACCATACAAAAGCGTGGCTTGAGCTTTCGGCGGAGCAATCCCCATCTCTCGAAGAGCAGACCAGGCTTGAAGATAGTGCCGCGATTCGAGCTCGCTCTGATGCAGCAGAGACGAGAGCACCTCGGTCGCGCCTGCATGATCACTGCGCTGGAGACGTCTCTCAGCATCCGCGAAGAGTGACCAGGGGTTGCCCTCGCCCTTTCCTGCCTCAGACCAGGCCTTAAGAGGCACATCCCCGAACAGCACACTCCGAAGACGACTAATTACGTCTTCTAGGCTACCGCCACATGGTTCCTCGGCTGCCATACCTAAACCTCGCGCAGGCTGTTACTACATCCTGGGAGTCTCGAGAACGTAATTTGCGCGAACGGGAGAACGACGGGCCTCAAATACAGGCTGCCTTGCAAGGCATCCGGTTGCGGAACCCAGCACCGCGATCTCCTACGCTCTCGATCATCGTTTCGGAATCGACGGCTCATGCAGGCGCCGGAGGCTCTCACCCAGTCGTCGCATCTCGATCCCGTACGTGGCCCAATCGTCGGCCCTCTGGGCGCTGCGAGCACGGTCGTAGTGATTGATCGCCTCGCGCAGGAGTGCCGCTGATCCGGGCGCGGTGGCGTTGGCGGTCGTATCGTCTATCCCCGGCCGTGGAACGCCGGCAGTCGCGCTGATACCGAATAGCTTCCTGAGAGCCGGCTCGAGAGTCTCATCCATGACGACCCGGCTCTCCTGCGCCACAATGACGCGCTTCATCTCCGGTATCTTGCCGCCCTTCGCCCGAAGATAGAGTGGCTGGACGTAAATCAGCGACTCCTCGATCGGGATGACGAGCAGCTCCCCGCGGATCACCTCCGACCCGCGCTGATCCCAGAGCGATACCTGGCGCGACACGTCCGTGTCTTGGTTGATGCGGTTCACAATCTGCTTGGGACCGAACACCAGGCTCTGCCGCGGGAAACGGTAGGCTACGAGCTTGCCGTAGTGAGCGCCGTCGTTACGCGCCACCATCCATGCGGCGAGGTTGTCCTTTTTTCGCGGTGTAAACGGGCGCATCAAGATAAATTCCGGGTCGTGCTCGCCAGGCAGCCGCATCACGATGTGCCGCATGAATCCCTCGCGCTCGGCATCCGCATCGACAGCGGGTATTTGCCACTGATCCTCCTTATGATAGAACGTCTCGGGATCGGTCATGTGAAACGTGGCGTAGAGCTCGGTCTGCGCTCGAAAGAGATCGGCGGGATAGCGAAGGTGCGCTCGCAGATCGGCGGGCATCTCCGAAAGCGGATGGAGCAAGTCAGGATAGATCCGCGACAGCGTGCGAATCATCGGGTCGCCTGGATCGGCCAGATATGCGGTCACCCTGCCGTCATAGGCGTCGATCACCACCTTGACGCTGTTACGCATGTAGTTCGTGCCATCGATCAGGCGCTGCGAGTACGGATAGCGGTCTGTGGTGGTGTAAGCGTCCATGATCCACTCGAGCCGACCGTCGTTGGTGATCACCAGGTACGGATCCTCATCGAAGCGCAGGAAGGGGAGCGCGAGTTCCGCGCGCTCGGCGATGTTGCGGTGAAATAGGACCCGTGTCTCCGACGTCAGGTCGCCTGAGAGCACGACATTCAACGATCGGAAGCGGATCGCGAAGAGCAAGCGCCGCAGAAAGGAGCCGACCGAGACGCCCGTGCGAGCCTGGAACGAGGAGTAGATGGCCGCATCACCTGCGCCGGCGGGGTAGTCGAACTCGCGTTGCCGCGTTGGGGCGAGCGCGAAGTCGTTCGCAGCCTCGCCGAAATAGATCTGTGGCCTGGTCACTCGAAGCGAGATGCTGGAGCTAGGCGGCAGATCCTTGATCCAGAGGAGGGGAAGACCTTCGGCTGTGACCTGGTTGGAAGGGCCGAGAGTCACGCCCATGCCGTGAGTAAAGGTGAGATGCTCGTTGATGAATGTCCGGGTCGGAAGCGCCGTGGCATTGAGTTCGCGGGCGGAGAGCAGAACCTGGCGCAGCTCCCCTCCGATGACATAACGGTCGTCGTCTACCGCAGAGAAATCGTAATAGGTGCGTATCGCCTGCAGCTGCCCGAACGTTTGGAGGAGCGGCTCGCGATCCCACAGTCGCACGTTCGAGATGGTCGCGTTGTTCGCCTCGACGTCCTGCCATGTCACAGGTCCCTTGGTCCCCAGTTCTCGTCGATCAACGCTGTCGATTCCCCACGCGCGCCGCGTCGCCGCGATGTGGTGCCTGATCTGCGGTGCCTCCCGTTCCAGCTCGTTCGGCTGCACCACGAGCCGTTGGAAGGCCGCCGGAAGGATCGATAGAAGTACAACGTCCGCGATTGCAAAAGCGCCGAGGATCGTGGCGGCGTTGCGAACGAATCCTTCGCGGCGCGCTCCCACCAGCGTTGCACCCGCGGCGAGAACCGCGAGCCCCGACACCATCCGCAGCAGAGGAATGCGCACACGCAGGTCCGTGTAGTTCGCCCCGGCGAAGGAGCCATGCTGCGCCGTCAGCAACCCGGGAAGGTCGAGCAGGAGGAGGCGTGCGCCCCCCACTGCGAGGAGCACGGCGGTGAGAATCGCGAGATGCTTTGCCGCGTTCGGTGCGACGATAGTGCGCCAGCCTCGCCAGCTGAACGCCGCGCCCGCCATGTAGATGGGAATCGCAATAATGGCGAGCCCAAGCGCCAGCGCCAGATCGATAAAGTTCAGCCCGGTCGCGATCGCGGGAACGGTGAAAATGTAATACGAGATATCCCGCTTGAAGACCGGGTCCGTCACTCCGAAAGGAGAGCGGAAGTAAAACTGGACCAGCGTTTTCCACTCGGACGCCGCCACAAGGGCCATCACGATCGCGAGCAGGACGCACGCGGGGAGCGCCAACAACCCGGCGAGGCGCGCGCGCTCCGCCATCCGCATCTTTGGCCCAGAGCGAGACTGGTCCATGACCGGCACCGGCTCGATCACCACGGCACGCAGCGCGACGCGGGCATTGATGTGCAGCAATAAGAAGCCGCCGACGCCCGCCAGGACTCCCAGAATCCATTGGGCCGCGACCTTCGTCAAAAACACGCGCTCGTAGCCGATGTCCTCGAACCAGAGCAAATCCGTAAGACGCCGAGCCGCGACGGGCAAAATGATTGCGACGAGTGCACTGGCGGCGAGGATGATCGCCAGGAGCCGGCGGCGCCGCCTTTCCCCGGCGTCAGCGGTCTTGCCGGCGGTGCGCGGACCGCCCCCCTCGCCGCGTTGTCCTGGTTTCAGGCGGGCGATGTTGGCCCGTGAGGTTTCGTCTTCCACATGTCCTCAGCGGGAGTGTGGTCTCGGGCCCGGGGAAGCGCGGCTCCGTCAAGCTGCCGGGTGTGTCCACCGCTCGCAACTCCGCGAGCAAATACGAACCGACTCGAGGAACACCGGCTAACGACCAGGCGCAGCGAGAATTGCCTGGGGTAATTTCGATACCCGACTCGACACCTTGGCGACGATTCCCGTGCTCGCACCGGCGCACCCACGCCTGCGAGCTTCGGAGTGCGACAGACGCTCGGATGGCGCTCGGTAGCTCGGAACGTCGTCGTCATCGCGCGATTTCCAGCCGCGCGATTATGCCGGCGACGTCCGCGATGCGAACCCGCAGACTAGCATGGACCGGGCCGCCGTGCGTGCTGATCTTGTTGAAGCCGGACGTGATTTCGGAAGATCGGTATTCATAATGATGCCCCGCCACGGCGAAGCTTTCAGGGGCGTGCCCGTCCGGATCGCCCGGCACGAAGTCCTCGACGGTACCTTCTACCGTCTCATAAGTTCCGGCCTGTAACGCCTGCCGAAGATGCGCATACTCGCCATGAAGCGAGACGAGAGCGAAGCCCGTCCACAGGAGAGAGGCCGTCAGAAAGGCACCCCCAAAGAGTCGCGTGTCGAGCTGCGAGGGAAAGCGCATGCCGGCGGGAATTCTGTCAGGATAGCGGGCCGCCGCAAAGCCGATTGCGGCCAAGAGCAGCCCGACCAGAGCAACCCACCAAGTGTGGAAGCCCGCCGCGATGGCATCGTAGACCACAACGTACGATCTCGCCGCGCTATCCGGGCCCTGGGTCAGCATTGCGCTCACCGAACATGGAATACCAGCAAAGCCCCGGTCATACTTAGTGCAATGTCTTGGCGAACCTGCTTAGTGCAGTGTCTTGGCAAACCTGACTTCGGTATACGTGAGGCGATCGTCGCAATATCGGTCGAAACCCGACTTGGGAGAAATAGGAGACACGACAGGTGGAGATTCGTGAGTTGTGCACGCGCTCGCTGCTCGGTCTTCTCGCGGTTCTTGTCGCCTGTGGCAGCGTGAGTGAGTCGCCGTTGCCGTCTGGTGTCCGAGGCGACCGCCTGCTGGTCGAGAAAGCCGCGCACCGGATGGGGCTCTTTCGTGGCGACAGCCTCCTCAAAGTGTATCGGGTGGCCCTGAGCCGCGCGCCCGTAGGCGACAAGATGCAAGAGGGTGACAACCGGGTTCCGGAGGGGGTCTACCGAATCGATCGACGGCTCGAGCACAGTCGATTCCATCGGGCGCTCCACGTGTCGTACCCGGATTCCGCGCACGCGACGCGAGCCCATGCGCTAGGCCTCGCGCCCGGTGGCGACGTCATGGTGCACGGGATCAAGAACGGACTTGGATGGGTGGGTGCCTGGCAGCGGCGGCTAGACTGGACGAAGGGGTGCATCGCTGTGACCAACGCCGAGATCGACGAGTTGTGGCGCGCCGTACCGGATGGCGCGATCATCGAGATTCGCCCGTGAGAGTGAGCACCGGAGAACTATATGCCACTGGCATGACAGCAGTGACGCTGTTAGCAGCCGGTGTCGTGGGTCTCTCCTGCGCCTCTTCGAATGCCCCGGGACAGCTCACCAGAAAAGAGGCGATCGAGCACGCGGGCCGCGGGTACGAAGGCGTCGGCGGCATCTCGCGATCGGAGGAAGAGCGGGTCCTGGGAGATCCGGCCTCTCTGCGCCTGTATTCCGGCATTTTGCTCGGCATGCGAACGTGGCCGTACGGTGCCGACACGGTGACGATGCTCTATTTCTTGAACCGAAGTCACGACAAAGCATACCTGGTAGCACTACTCAAGTACGCGGAGCCTGGTACCACTGCGTTCCCCAGCGATACCTATACTCTAGCGGTATTCGGCTTGGCCTACCTTGCCCAAGAGTTGCCCGCGCGCCAGCGCCTCGAGGAACTGGGCCGCGATACCAAACCCCAGTACCGATCCGTTGTGGCAGACGCCCTCGCTTACGTCAACAGCCGAGCAGCGCGACAGATTCTCCGTTCCCTACCGAGAGCTGGGTTACCAGCGGGAGTTCAGAGGTTAGTCGAGGAGCGTCTCGCCATCCCAGACTCCGTACCGATGTGATCTCACATCACGGCCTAATCGTCCGTCCGCCGCTCCAGCGCGGCCCATCTCCCAAACCGGAGGAGCGTATGCCGTGTTTGCGTTCACTCATGTCGGCCGTCGCCCCTGCGCGCTCCTGTCGTCCACTCGCCTATCTGGTCGTCCTCGCCGCGTGTACGTCGGTATCAGGCGTGGATAAACAGACCTCCGGGCGAGACGGAGCCCTCCCGGCTCGAGTCGGGGTGCCGGACACAAGCCGCGTTACTGGTCTGTTGCGGGCCAACGGGGGCCCGGCCTTCGTCCGCCTGACGGCTCTGCCAACGCCACAAGCGGTGTCAGAACTGGAGGCCGCCGGGCTCCAAGGCCCGCAGGGGAATCCGCATCCGCTGACGTTCGACGCCCTGCGCCTGAATGTGGTCTGGGGGTTCGTGCCCGCGGGCGGTGTCGATCGAATCGCCGGTCTGAGATTCGTCACGTGCATCGAGCCCTCAAGCGATCCAGACGGCATCTTCCCCATGGGCGGCGAGCTGCGCGATCACTGCTGACAAAGAATTCGACGAAGGTAATCTCAAGCCCTTCAAAGACAGCTCGAGGCCGCGCTCCATTTTGGGCTACCTCGAGACCTGTGAAGTATCGCGCGACCCTGGCGGCCAAGGGGAGCCACGAGTCAGACGTAGGCTGCGCAACTGACACGCGCGAGTTAGGAGGATGTAATGTCTGCCGCCATCGGCGCAGAGCCTGCGTCTCCTCCCGCGTGTGTCCGCGCCCGGCGCATGATGGCCCGCCGGGTGCGCTGCCGCGCTTACGGCATGTACTCGTACACGCCGTCCGCGGTCGCCATGTACTCGTACACGCCGTCCGCGGTCGCCAAGAAGAGCCGGTCCGTGCGGCCGTCGCTCCACAGGAGCAGGTCCCGGATGCCACCGCGCTGCATGGTGCCCTCGACCGACTCGGACCACGAGGCGCCCCCATCGTCGCTTCGGTATAGGATCAGTCCTTGCGGCAAGCCCGTGTTGATCGCACCGGCGGCGTACACGGTTGCCGGCCTCGAACCACTGATCGCGACGCCGTAGAAGTAAGGATAGCCGGTATGACTGAGAATCGCGGCCCAAGCACGACCGCCATCGGTGGTCTTGAGGACGCGTCCCTCGACACCGACGTAAACGATGGCGGGATTTGTCGGGTCCATCGCCGCACTGTACGCCGCGTTGTCACCCATGACAGGTGAGACCGATCTCCATCCCTCCGCCTGATTGGTCGACACGACCAAAAACGCCTGCGCGCTGGCGGATTCTCCGCCCGCCCAGACGACATCGGGGCGACCTGGGACTGTCTCCACGAAGTGAGTTCCTGGGCCATAGGACGCCCAGTCGCCCCATACTACTCTCCAGCTAGCCCCACCATTTGTTGACTTCGCCACGACTGCGTTTCCGGTGGCGAGTAGGGTGCGGGGCTGACATGAAAGCCTCGCCAGAGCGCGCACCTGTCGTCCAGTCGGCTCCCTCCCACCGAAACCGTTCTGATACGGCATCCAGCTGGCCCCGCCGTTCGTCGTGCGGAACATCGACACAGTATCGCTAGCCACTCCGGAAATGGCGACGGCGGCCAGAAGGGTGTCGTAGCTCAGTGCCACTAGTGCTCTTATGGTCTTTCCTTGTAGTCCTGCCACGATCCACAGGGTAGCGTTCCCACTTAGCGCCGCGCGGTACACGCCGTCCGTTGTGCCCGCGTATAGGGAATCACCGAAAGATATCAACTCGGTTACGTCCTGGCTCGGCAGACCGCGAAAACTCCAGGCTGATCGGGCGCTAGAATCCACTGAATTAACCGCGGTAGGGCGGCTCTGACAGCCTGCGCGTGGACCACTAGGATCGGAGCACGCTGCGAGGCTCATCAGCAAGCTCGGAAGCAAGAGGCGCATGTGTTCTCCGTAACTCATGATCTCGTACTCGGCGTCTAGGTTGTGGACGATCGTCACCTCACCGAAGAGTACGGACGAGCTAGCGTACCATCCAATCACGCCTTCGCAAGCGCGTAGGAGTCTCTACCAAACTCCACAGCGAACTCGTCCACCGTGATGGAGGAATCGGCGATCATAGGGACTCGCGTCGACTCCGGTCCATCGAGATAAGAAAAGTTTGCCCCAGAGGCTCGGCTTAAGGCCAGCTCGGTCTGTGGGCGGGCTATCGGCATCGGCTCGCGAGGAATGCTCCGCCGAGCGCCTGGCCCACGGGCATCAGCAGAGTTCCCACATCGTTCCCGTGGAGTCGAATGGCCAGTCCGGGGAGGCTTCCAATCGCAGATCCGATAGTCGCCCAGGGAAAGGAGTGAAATGCCCCACAGCTGCCGCGGCCGAATGAGCCGCCGAGGGCACTTCCAACGAAGGATCCCATCCAGATTCCGTCGGGTGCCGCCAACACACAGACGTCGCGATGATCAAACGAGTTGCAGTAGATGATCGGGGCCGCGAAGAACCCGGCGAGGCCCCCAACCGCGGCGCCAATAAGCGCGTGATCGACGCGGACGTTGAAATCGGACGATGATCGTCGCGATCGTTCCCCGTCAACCGGCCAGGTCCTCTCGGGAATGACCATCGAGGGCAGCGCGTACCGAACCGCACGGCGCTCGAGCCAGACAGACTCGCTGTCCGCTTCTGACCGCTGGGCTGGCAGAGTTCGCGCCCCCAGCAGCATGACGGCGAGGAGTGCCCCCGCCAGCGCGCAGAGCATTGCGTTCCCGCTTCTTTGAGGCGCGGAGTGGCGTTTCCCAATGGACCTTTCCCCGCCTCGCGTCGGCGCACCGGGAGTCGCGCTCTCTCGCATTGCGAGGTCGATCAACGGGGAAGACGGACTGACCATTGGTAGCCTCCGTAGAAGACGTTGGCGTTCAGTCCCGGGTTCCTGCGAGCGATGTAGCCGTTGGACAAGTGGTGGTACTTGTATCCCAGCTCGAGCCAACGTTCTCGGCCAACCTGAAACGAGATACCGCCTCCATACTCGAGGGTGAAGCTGATCCTGCCCGCATCGGGGACGGGATACGGTCGGGTAAAAACTAACCCGCCCGCAGCAGCCGCACCGTACACGGCGACGGCCCGAGTCAGCGGAATCGAGAGATCGAATCCGAAGGGAGAGACGCCGACAGCGTAGGCCACGCGGGGGCTTTCGTTGGTCGGGTAACCATAGGCCGACCGTGAAGGCTCGCGGATGAGGACGGCCGGGAGGAACTGGACGGCATACGACATTCGAACGAAGCCTACTCGAAGCAGTTGCGTTCGCGCCTGAATTCCGAGGAAGAGATGGTCGCGGCCGGGGAGGCCCCCCAGTTGCGAGCTGACCGGAGAATCGTGCGCGATTCCAACGAAGGGACCAACGCGCCAGGGGGCGAGTGGGCTCGAGCTGCCGGCACACGCCTGCGCATTGGCGGTGGGGCCGGCGATGACCGCGCCTGTACTCACGCCCAGGAGGGCGACCAACCAAGAAAGCGTCATTCCGAGAATGTGAGGGTGCTCGCCGTGCTCGACACGGTTCTCCGGCTGGGCTTATCCATTCCCACGCCGTACCCACCCAAACGGGGCGTTACCGCTGTCGAATTGATCGCACCACGCTCAGGAAGACACGCTGACTCATGGAGTCCTCGCCGGCGGAAGTCATGATGGCATACACATTCGGTCTGAACCTCCAGTCCGCGACGACAACGAACGAACCGCCGACGTCTATTCCGCGCTCTTCATACTCGAGGAGATGCACGCCTTGGCCAGCGATCGTCTCCCGCCACTCACGGCGGTTGGATTTCCAACTGAGCCAGTCGTATCCCAAACCGTAGTGGTGCAGTAGCGGCACTCCTTGGACGCCTGAGGAAACGGTCAGGCCGATATACGAGTCCGCGAGATGCCACTCCTGGTCCGTGTCCACAGGTACCTTCGCACCCTCCTGAGCTTCACATGGTAGCAGAAACGAGATAGGGGCATACTTGGCCGTCACCCGCTTCCATCCTGTCGTATCCACTCCGACGGGTACAGGCTCGTTTGGTCTTGTCTTGGTGTCGCCCGAGCAACTCCAGGTCGCTACAATGAGTCCCAGCAATGCGCTTCGGGTAACACTGCGCGAGACCAGGCTCGACCATCGCCTCCCTGTGTTGCCCCACATCGGTGGTCTTACTTGCGGGCCCGAGCCGCAGCGATGCAGGGGCTGAGATCTGGCGCTCCAATACGTCGCGCGACGACGGAATCGGCCGGCGCATGGATTTCTGCGGCGCCTGCCCCGAAGGAGGTGCCATGCCCGCGCAGCTCCTGAGGCCCGGGATTCAGAGCCACCATGTACCATGCGTCCGGCGACTCGTAGAGATTGAGCCTCACCGTGCCTGTTGAGTCGCGACGCCAGTGAATCAGCCCAGCTGGCTGGATGCCGGCATAGGAATCAGACCGTTTGTGGAGGGGGTAGAGAGCGAAACACCCGTTCGCTCCTTCGAACATCGGACGCGCGAACTCGAAGTGTCGCCGCTGGGCGGCGGGAATCTCTCGGATCGTAATCGTGTCCAGTCGCAGAACTAGGCGGCCGAACACGTAGGCGCGAGCGTAGTCATTGCCCTTGCAATCGTCACGGCAAATAAACAGCTCGTAGGTTCCTTCGACGGTCGCGGGTGACCCCAATTGCTGCGCGCCAGCTGCACCGGAAAAGAGCGCCAGCGCAGCCACCAACACCGCCGCGCAATGAAACAACTGGACGTGCTTCGAATGCATGAAACTTAGTTTACGATCTGATTGATAATTCGGCCACTCGTGATCTTGATCATTGACGCGATCCCCCGCGTTCTGAGACGAGCGTATCGGGTTCAGCAGGTGCGAATCCATAGTCCAGGCGCGAGTATCAGAGGCTGCCGATTCAGCTTCGCCACGCCTCGACGTCAGAACCGATGTCCTGCCCCGCGACTCCGCCCGCAGCGGCTCATGCGACCCATGCCTACGAGTGCCGGAGCACGTACGCGTCCTTACGGAGTTGGAATGCCTTCGGGGACCTCCGCATCAGTCCATCGGCGAGACTCGCCGGGCCCCCAGAACTCGAGCGCAGTGACGTGCGTTAGCCAGCGGGCGAAATGACTTGCTCCTCCGTGGGCCATAGCATCGAGTCCGGGTCGTCCAGATAGCGATCCCAGAATTCGTTGAAGCTCGGCGCGACCTCGGCGTACGAGTCCCCGCAGATCCAGAGCACCGGCCCGGCGTGTGGTGTAAGTCGGAAGGCTAGCACGTGGGACCAGATCGCCCCATCCCCGAAGGCAAAATACTGGTCCGCGTCGCGGAGGGTTTGAACGATCGGCCCGTAGTCGGGGATGCCGCGGAACTCGGCGACCTGCTCGGAGACGCGCGACAGTTCGGCTAGACTCCAGAGTTGTAGTGCGTGGAACCCCAACTCCGGCACCACCCCACCAAGACCGTCCAGAGCGAAGTAGAACTCACTCACGGGCCGCGGCAGTGTGAGACCGTGCGCCGCCTCGAACGCCGCAAGCTCCCCTGGCGCCACACCGGGTCGTGGTGCCGCGCCGATTGCCTCGTAGTAGGCTCTTACGCGCGCCGAAATGTCGATTACGCCCACAGCTTACCGAAAAGTGTCGCTCGCTGACGCGTTGAGCTCCGATACAGCTCAAAATAGTTCAAGCGTGAACCCAACGCTGCGGCTCCGCGGCCGGCGGATGAACGCGGTGGCCTCCGGGTTCTGCCCACGAGGGCAAATCTCGGCCCGCATTTCGCCCCGCTTCCGGGTCCACTCCACTCGCCATTGGCAAAATGTCTAATTTCAATCATCGTTTACAGACGTCGACCGCCAGCTATATAGTTGACCAACGTTGTGGAGCGGCGGGGTACGAGGTGCGTACGGATCGAAGGCGCTCCATCACTCTCCAACCAACCTGATTAAGCCCATGGCTTCCGCTCCCAATCATTCGGTACGCCTTTCTTGCGCTGTCGCGACATCCGTCATCTCTCTTATTCTTCTAACAGGGCCACTTGAGGCGCAGCGGGAGCGCGGTGGGCCGCTTAAGCCCCCACGCGGAGCGGAAGACCCCGTAAAGAAGCCGATGCCGCCTGTGGGTGGCGGGCCCAAGCAAACGGGACCCGAGACCCCAAGTCAGATGGCGGTTCGTGCATTCCGCGCCGGCAGTAATCCGAGAGTCGTCGGCGGAGACCCCGACGGGTGGTTGCAAATCGCGTTGCTATCGGGATTGTCGTACGATGACCTCGTCAAGAATGCCGACGCAATCTGGGTGCTGCACTTCGTCTACAAGAATTTGTTAGGACGCGCGCCGGATGCGACTGTAATAGGTCCGACGCTGGCTGCCATGCGCGCGGGGAAGAGTTGGGAAGCTGTCTGGCGCGACATCGCGCTGTCGCCCGAGCGAGAGCAGCGCTTCGGTTTCTTCTCACCCGCACCCTTTAGCACCCCGTATGAGGCACAAAGTGCGTTTGGCCTCGGCTTCCTGCCGACACCTGAGCAGTGCTTCGGTGCGTTGGGCGACAAATGCGAGGGCGGAATCCCGGAGCTCGTGAACAATCAGGTGCAGCCCCGGTGGCTCGACACCTTTACGCTGCCTGATGGTACGGAGATGGGGTACGTCGAAGTCGGTATCGCCGTCGGCAGCATCCTCCACGACAACTCGTGCTTCCGCAATCATAGCGGGTTGAACTGTAACGGTATCGGTGCGGGGGACCTCATCAAGGCGGGCGGACCGGCAGACAATGAGTGGAACAAGGCGGCCTGGAACGTGATGGACCACCGGACCTGGCGGGACCGGTTCGGCCCGTATCCCACGGACAAGGACGCGCGCCGGTCACGCTGGTACGACGACCTCCGCCCCGTGCCGAGTCGCGAGGCGTGGATGGCTCCATCGCTTGGAATGATCACCATCCCGGTGACCACGATCAGGTATAACGGAGGTGAGACGCGCCAGTCGCAGCAGCTCCGTGCTCCGACAGGTACGTGGCTGGATGAGCGAGACGGAGCGTTCTGCCGATCCGGCTCTCTTGTCAAACAATTCACATTGCTCAAATCAGCTGCGGGCACGTGTCGGTAGCTTTTGGCAGGAGCATGGCATAGGGCGACCGGGCCCCGGCAGGAGCGCGTATCCGGGATACTCATGCATTCTTGGTAGGGGCCTGCCGATCATTATTGTGCAAGCAAGAGGAGCGATATCGGCGCCTGCGCGGTGCGCGCGGCACCGGATATCTGCTCCTGACCTGCCCCATTCGCGCCCTGGCGGGCGCTCAAGGGGGACCATAGAACGGAAATGCAGTCGGCGAAGTACTTAGGGAAGAGACACTCGGCCATACCC
>JALYZH010000082.1 GCA_030948945.1 Gemmatimonadota bacterium
TCGTTTCACTCCCCTGAGTTGCAGTAGAGCTTCGGCCCGGTCTGTCAAGACGCGATCGGGCGCGAAAATCATTGCGTGGACAGGGGATCAGTGAGACAATGAAGGGCAAGTTGACGACTTCTTTCGCCGTGACTCGCCCGCTCAAGCCGATCGGCGACCTTCTTCAGCGTCTGCTGGGAGGGTCCAGGTCGCGGCCGCCCGCCGACGTCTCCCCTGCCCCGGCTCGCCACAATGGCTCCGACACCGAGCGCCGGCTCAGCTTCATGCTCGAATCGGTCCCCGTCAATCTCTGGTCAACAGACGCCCGGCTCAACATCACCTTTTCGCAGGGAGCGGGTCTCAACCTGATCGGCACGAGCGGCAGTGATCAGGTTGGAATGACGCTGTACGAGGTGCTTAAGACCAGAGATCCCGGGTTTACGCCTCTCGCCGCCCATCTGCGGGCGCTTCAGGGAGAGTTGGTGCGCTACGAAGTCGACTGGCGCGGCAGATCCTTCGAGACGCGGGTCGAGCCGATCCGCAGCGCCGACGGACACATCTCGGGAACCGTCGGCATCGCAATCGATATCACGGACCGCAAGATCCTGTACGACGCGCTCCAGAAACAGAACGTCTACTTCGCATCTCTGTTCGAGAGCGCGCCCGAAGCGATCGCGATTCTGGATCAGCATGACCACATCATACGCATCAACGCCCAGTTCACTGCGCTGTTCGGCTACGCGGACGAGGAAGCAATCGGCGAGAACATCAACGATCTAATCGTGCCAGAAGGGCTCGTGGTGGAAGGCGCCAATCTCACGGCGAGAGTCTCCGCTGGCGAGAACCTGAGCGCTGAATCACTCCAGAGGCACAAGGACGGACACACATTCTGGGTGTCCATCGCCGCGACTCCGTTCCGCGTGGGAGACGAGCCCGGACGAGTGTACGCGATGTACCAGGACATCTCAGCGAGAAAGCGCGCCGAGGAGGAGCTGAAGGCACTGCTGCTAGTCGACGAGCTCACCGGCCTCCCGAACCGACGCGCGTTCATCACTCTGTCCGAGCAGGCGCTCAAGCTCGCGATGCGCATGGAGCGCGACGTGGTGATGATCTTCATCGACGTCGATCACCTGAAACACATCAATGATACGTGGGGACACCTCGCCGGCGACCGCGCGCTCATCGACACGGCGCGCGTGCTCAAGGAGAGTTGTCGAGAGGCGGACATCATCGCCAGACTCGGCGGCGACGAGTTCGTCGCCCTGATGACCGTGGAGTCGGACCAGACAGCGGAGCTGGTCTGCGAGAGGATCAAGGCGCGGGTGGAGTCCCACAACCGCGAGACTACCAGCGATTATCCGCTATCGCTCGGTGTCGGAGCGACGCGAACGAAGGCCGAGGGAACGATGCTGGCGGATTTGTTGGCTCAGGCCGATACCGCGCTCTACGAACAGAAGCGGGCGCGCGGGCGCTCTCAGGCGCTTTCGCGATAGTACTCGGCGAGGCACCAGGTGACCATATCGGCCAGCAGGACCTGAGTGCGCGCGGATGAAGAAAAGCGAGCACCGACTTCGTGGACGAGACCCTGAGCGGCGCGCACGACAGCATCTCCCGTCTCGCCGCCTTCTTTCATCTCCACGACATACGTGCAGACAGCCGACTGAAGATCTTCCTTCGTGTAGACCCCGGCAGTGAAGACAGCGGCCAACGCTTTCGCAAGATTTATCTGAGCCTTGCCTTGCGCGTTCCGCGCAGCCCTATCCTTGCTTCGCTTGCCTTCGGCTCGTTTCCGGTCAGGGCGACCTGTCATGCGAGGAACGTGCGACCAGTCGCCCTGAGTGTCAAGAGATTTTGCTCAGGGCAGGGCGCGCACGACTCCGCATGCGATGCGAGCACCACTATTTCCAGATGGCTGCGAATGTTGATCATCGGCGTTTGCATGAACGACGATCGAGCTCCCGTCGGCGTCAAAGAGGGTTACCGTGCCGGGCGTCAGCGTGACACGATCGGAGCTGAACGCAACCTTGGCGATGCCACCTGCCGGAACGACGATGTTGGGCGCGTCCCCAGCATGGGGTCCCTTGGGATTCTCCAGCCCGTGCTCCTTTCCCATCGGATTGTAGTGTGCGCCTGCCGTTGAGAAGGCAGTGGCGCCCCCCTCGCACTTTGCAACCTCATGAAAGTGGATGCCATGAGTGCCAGCGGGCAGCGCGAGACTCGCAATGTCCACGTTCACCAGGCCGCTCGGGTCCTGCCAGATCTGGGCGGTGCCGATGGGGGCTCCGTTGAGGTCGTACATGATCGCTGTCGCCCGGGAGACAGAATTGCCCATCCGCTGCGCCGTTGTGCAGGCACCGCAGAGCGCGACCGTAACCGCGACGTTCAACAGCAGAGTTCTGTTCGGCAATTTCATTTTTGGCTCCAGTGTAGAGGATAGTCCGCAGCTCTATCGATCCCGGATCTTGAACCGTGTCCAGAGAACGACCGTCGTGCAGTTCCCCCTCGCCCGCGAATATTGAGCCGGAGTGTTGGAACCCTGGTAAACCTCCACGGCTACGACTTCGTGCGCTGTGACGAAACTGTTGATGTCGCCTGTGGTCATCGACTGCCACGGCATGTCGTCGACAAAGTACTGGACGCAGTCGCTCCCCGAGAGACTGCTCGCGCCACGAGAGCTGGTGATGACATCGCCATCTGGCGTGCTGTTGACGCGGAGACTCGGCACCCGGCGAAGAATGTCGGTCAGATACTGGGCCTGCATGTTCTTGAGCTGGTCGGGCCCAAGGTAGAATCCGGTACCCGTTCTTTGTCGTTGGGCAAATCCTACGCGATCGAGCGCCGCCGCCCGCTGCGCGTTGACGACGACCGGTTCCATCATTGCCACGTACTTGGGCAGCTTGACCGTCACGC
>JALYZH010000094.1 GCA_030948945.1 Gemmatimonadota bacterium
CACCGGGGAAAGCATCGTTCGGCCCCAGCTTCAGTCGATCTTTCACGATCTTCCGCGCCAGCGAGTATCCGTTCGTGTGCAGTCCCGAGCTTGGAAGACCAACCAGTACATCGTCCGGCCGCACGCGATGCGGGCCCAGGATGCGGTTTTCCTCCACATATCCGACGATGAAGCCCGCCAAGTCGTAATCCGGAGGGGTATACAGCCCGGGCATTTCAGCCGTTTCCCCGCCTATTAGCGCGCAACCGTTCTCGCGGCACCCGGCGGCGACCCCCGCCACGACCGCTTCGACTACCGCGGGATCCAGCTTTCCGAAGGCGACGTAGTCGAGAAAAAAGAGCGGGAGTGCACCCTGGACCAGGATATCGTTGACGCAATGGTTGACGAGGTCACGGCCGATCGTGTCATGGCGGTTCGATTCGATCGCCACTTTGATCTTCGTCCCAACGCCGTCGGCGCTGGACACCAGCACCGGCTGTTCCAGACTAGTCGGAACGCGAAACATTCCGCCGAAGCCACCGAAACCGCCGAGCACGCCGGAGGTGAAGGTGGATTCGATCAGCGCTCTTATCCGAGTCTTCGCCGCATTCGAGGCGTCAATGTCGACGCCGGCGCTTCCGTACCGAAGCGCGTCGTCCTTCACCTCGGCAGCTCCTCCTCGAACGCCACCAGGCGGCGCATATCGCGCATGCGCTGATCGATTTCGGCGCGAGTCACAGTCATCAGGCGCTCGATCGAGAATTTCTCCACTGCGAACGAGCCCATCACCGACCCGTAAATCACCGCGCGGCGCATGTTGGCGTCGCTCAGGTCGCCGGTGGCGGCGAGATACCCGATGAATCCACCGGCGAAGGAATCCCCCGCACCGGTCGGGTCGAAAACGCTTTCCAGTGGGAACGCCGGGGCAAAGAAGATCGACTTCTCCGTGAACATGAACGCCCCGTGCTCTCCCTTTTTGATGATGACGTGCCGCGGACCGCGAGCCATGATCCACTGGGCCGCCTGAACGAGGTTCGCTTTCTCAGTCAGCTGACGCGCCTCGGCGTCGTTCAGGGTGACGAGATCCACGTGCTCCAGCAACGCCAGCAGATCGGGCCTGCGACTTTGAATCCAGAAATTCATTGTGTCGAAGGCGACCAGTTTCGGCTTCTTCACCTGGTTCAGAACGTCGAGCTGAAGTCGTGGATCGATGTTGGCAAGAAAGAGATACGGTGAGGAACGAAGCTTTTCCGGAATCTTCGGACTGAAGTGTGAGAACACTCCGAGATGCGTCTCGAGAGTCTCGGCGGAGTTGAGGTCGTGGCGGTAGCGTCCGCGCCACCGAAAGGAGCTTCCCTCTGCGCGCTCGAGACCGCTGAAGTCGACGCCGCGCTTCTTGAGCGGATCGAGCTTCTCCATGGGATAGTCGGATCCAACGACACCCACGACACTCACTTTCGTGAGATGGCTCGCCGACGCGGAGAAAAAAATCGCGGAGCCGCCGAGGACGTCGTCGGCTTTACCGAAGGGAGTCTCGACTGAATCGAGCGCGACAGAGCCCACAACCAGAACCGACATTGGTCCTATCTCGTTGGAATGGTGGTCAGGCGGCTAATCCTAACCGCACGGGGTGGAGAGGCAACTACATCCTCTCCGGTGAAGTGATTCCGAGCATACGCATTCCGTTCCGCAGTACTATCTGGGCGGCACGGGCCAGAGCAAGTCGCGCGCGGGTGACGTCCTGCGGCTGCTCGAGCACGTGATGCTTGTGGTACCAGAGGTGCGCGAGGCGCGCCGTCTCCAGCAAATAGGTCGCGACGCGCTGCGGCTCGAGCGTTTCCGCGGCGGACTCGACCAGCTCCGGGAAGTCGACGAGCGCCTTGATCAGCTCCTGCTCCTCCGGCTCGGTGAGCACATTGAGCGGCGCGTCGTCTGCCGTCACATATTCGGGATCGATTCCTCCCACCCGGAAAATCCCGCACATGCGTGCGTGCGCCATCTGGATGTAATAGACGGGATTTTCTTCCGATTGCGATGCGGCCAGATCGACGTTGAAAATCAGCTGCGAATCACTCTTCCGCATCAGGAAGAAATACCGCACCGCATCACGCCCGACTTCGTTGATCAAGTCGCGGACGGTCACGTAGCTGCCGGCGCGCTTCGAGATTTTCACTTCTTCGCCGTGCTTCATCACCGTCACCATCTGGTGCAGGACGTACTCGGGATAGTCCGCCGACACTCCCAGATCGAGCGCCTGCAAGCCGGCCCGAACCCGGGTAACGGTGCTGTGGTGGTCGGCGCCCTGCACGTCTATCGCCCGCTTGAAGCCGCGCTTCCACTTCGTGACGTGATACGCGACATCGGGCAGGAAGTAGGTGAAGGTGCCATCGCGCTTCCGCATCACGCGATCCTTGTCGTCGCCGAAATCGGTTGTGCGGAGCCACAGTGCGCCTTCGTGCTCGTATGTCTTCCCCGACGCGATCAGCAGCCGCACCGTTTCTTCGACCATTCCGTCGGTGTAGAGCGAGGACTCGAGAAAATATTTGTCGAATCGCACTCCGAAAGCCTGCAGATCGAGATCCTGCTCCCTCCGCAGCTCGCGCACGGCAAATTCGCGAACGGAGATGCCGTCGCTGTTCGCCCGGTATCGCTCGGCAAGCTCGCGAATGTACTCGCCATGGTACCCGCCCTCCGGGATCTGAGACGGTTTTCCCTTCAGCTCGCTCAACCGTGCTTCGACACTGGCGGCAAGATTGTCGATCTGTACGCCAGCGTCGTTGTAGTAGAACTCGCGAGTCACCTTCCAGCCGGTCGTCTCCAGCAGTGTCGCGATCGCGTCGCCCAACGCAGCCTGTCGGCCGTGACCGACGTGAAGAGGACCGGTTGGATTCGCCGAGACAAACTCCACGTTGGCAATCCGGCCGCGGCCGACATCGCTCTCGCCATACCGTCCGTTAGCGGCGATGATCGCGCGCAGCCCCAACGCAATGAGGCCCGGGTCGAGCCAGAAATTCATGAAGCCCGGACCCGCGATTTCGATCCTGGACACGCCAGCGCGCTCGAGGCTCACGGACTCGCGCAACTTTTCCGCGATGTCGCGCGGTTTTGACCTGAGCGGTTTGGCCAGAGCCATTGCGAGGTTGGTGGCCCAGTCGCCGTGAGATGATTCCCGTGGCCGTTCGAGAAGCGGATTTACATCGTCGGGCGCACCAAGGCTACGCGCCGCGCGAACGAGCTCGGCGCGAATCTGTTCGGCGGCAGTCATTCGCTGCCTTTTGCTCTCTTGGACGCCGGCTTGGCAGCCGAGTTGGAGGAGGGAGCCGGCTTCGCGTCCCCGCTGGGCTTGGAATCAGCGCTCGGCTTGGCCTCCGTCTTTCCGCCGGAGTCGCTCTTGTTCGCTGAATCCGAGTTAGAAGCGGCCGGTGCACTCTCGCCGGCCTTCACCGGAATCTGCGACTTCTTTCCGTCCTTACCGTAATCGGTGATGTAGAATCCGGATCCCTTGAATACCAGTCCGCCACCAGCAGAGAGCTGCCGCTCGGAGATGCTGCCGCACGCCGGACACGCGACTTCACTTGGCGCGGAACCGATCGAGCGGTAGAATTTTTCGAAATCGTGGCCCTTCGGGCAACGAAACTCGTATGTGGGCATGTTGGTTTTCGGGGAGAACTGCAGCAACAATCGAAAGTTAGTCCGCTCTGGAGAGTGACTCAAGCGGACGGATGCTATCACGAGGGTCGGAAATAGCCCCAGTTCTCGGCGAGCGCAGCGGATATCTCGCCCACAGTGGCGCGGGCGCGGACTGCATCCACAATGAGCGGCATCAGGTGGGTCTCGCTCGGCGACGCGGCCGACGCGGTTTCGATAGCGCCGATGGCTCGCTTCACCTCGGACGCATCCCGCTTCTTCTTTACCGCTTTCACGCTCTTCACCTGCGACTTTTCCAGCGCGGAATAGTCAGGTGCCGGAATTGATAGCGGACCTTCGTCGTCGACGAAGCGATTCACTCCCACGATCACGGTCTCGCCCGCCTCTACCCGGAGTTGGTGCTCGTAAGCGCTGCGCGCGATTTCCTCCTGGAAGAATCCAGCGGCGATCGCTTTCTCCGATCCGCCAAGCGCATCGACCTTTGCTATCAGCTCCAGGGCTCGCGCCTCGAGCTCGCTCGTAAGGTTTTCGACGTAATAGCTTCCGGCGAGCGGGTCGGCCGTGTTCGCAATACCGGACTCGAACGCCACGATTTGCTGGGTGCGCAGCGCAAGCGTCGCAGCCTCGGCCGTCGGCAGCGCCAGCGCCTCATCGTAGCCATTGGTGTGAAGCGATTGCGTCCCGCCCAGAGTCGCGGCAAGAGATTGCACCGTTACTCGCACGACGTTGTTGAGTGGCTGCTGAGCGGTCAGTGTGAACCCGCCCGTCTGGGTGTGAAAGCGTAGACGGGCACTCGACTCCGACGCGTGGAACCGCTCGCGCATGATGCGGGAGTAAATCCGGCGGGCCGCACGAAATTTGGCTACTTCCTCGAACAAGTCGCTGTGGGCGGCGAAAAAGAACGACAATCGCGGAGCGAATGCGTCGACGGCCAGCCCGGCCTCGATGGCGCGCGTGACGTATTCAATGGTGTTGGCCAGAGTGAACGCCAGCTCCTGCACCGCCGTGGCGCCAGCCTCGCGGATGTGGTAGCCGGAAATCGATATGGGGTTCCAATTCGGAACTTCGTCGGCGCAGAAGCGGAACACTTCCGCAATCAGAGCCATGCTCGGCCCGGGCGGATAGATGTACGTGCCGCGGGCGATGTACTCCTTCAAGATGTCGTTCTGAATCGTGCCGCTCAGCTTGTCTCGCGCAATCCCCCGCTCCTCCGCTACGACGATGTACATGGCAAGCAGAGTGGCCGCCGTCGCGTTGATCGTCATGGACGTCGACACGCTCTCGAGCGGGATTCCCTCGAGAAGCACGTGCGTGTCCTCAACGCTATCTATGGCCACCCCAGCTCTTCCGACTTCGCCCAGCGCACGGGGCGAATCCGAGTCGAGGCCCATTTGCGTGGGGAGGTCGAAGGCGACCGAGAGGCCGGTCTGTCCCGCCTTGAGCAGATGCTTGAAGCGCTCATTCGTGCTCTTCGCACTTCCGAAGCCGGCGTATTGCCGCATCGTCCACAGGCGCCCGCGATACATCGTGGGCTGGACACCACGCGTGTACGGCCAGTGACCCGGGTCGCCGAGATCCCTGGCGTAGTCGAGATCGGCGTCTTCGGGACGATAGACGGTCTTGATTGGTATTCCCGACGGCGACAACCTCTCGCCGGACTCGTGCTTTTTCACGCGCGCCGGCTCGCGCGCCGGCATGGCGTCACGCGCCTACCGATCCGACCGCCGCCAGAGAGCTGGCGCTCTTGTGCTCGGCGCCCAGCATAGCGCGGGCAGCATCGACGTCGTTCTTGCTGCCGATGAAAAGCGGAGTACGCTGGTGCAGCTCCGTCGGTTGCACATCCAGAACGCGCTGCGTGCCGTCAGTCGCTGCGCCCCCAGCCTGCTCCACGATGAACGCCAGCGGGTTTGCTTCGTACAGTAGCCTCAGCTTGCCGCGCTTGTTCTTGCGATTGGCGGGGTAAGCGAACAGACCTCCGCCAAGCAGATTTCGGTGGAAGTCGGCGACGAGCGAGCCGACGTAACGAGTGTTCATCGGCTGACGATTCCCGTCCTGTCCGCGATAATAGTTCATCAGATTCTGGACGGCTGGCTCCCACTGGCTGTGATAGGAATCGTTCACGGACAGATAGCGTCCGACATCCGGGGTCCGAATGTTCGGGTGCGAGAGAAGGAACTCGCCAAGTGACGGATCCAGAGTGAATCCATGAGCACCCTGACCCGTCGTGTACACAAGCATCGTGCTCGAGCCGTAGATGACGTACCCTGCCGCAACTTGCCGTCTGCCGGGCTGGAGCATGTCCTCCATATCACCGCGGCTCCCGCGCGTGATCTTCCGCACTACGGAGAAAATGGTTCCAACCGGGACGTTCACGTCTATGTTCGACGATCCGTCCAGCGGGTCGAACAGCAGACAGTATTTCCCGCAGCGGAAATTTTCCGGAATGTCGATGATGCCCGGCTCTTCCTCGGAGGCCATCGCACACAGCCGGCCACCGTGATCGACCGCCTTGACGATGATCTCGTTAGCCAGGACATCGAGCTTCTGCTGTGTCTCTCCCTGCACGTTCTCGAGGTCTG
>JALYZH010000114.1 GCA_030948945.1 Gemmatimonadota bacterium
CCACAGAGTAGCGTGCTTGCTGCCATCTGCGACGCCAGTGCCGCTCGTGCCGACTATGTCGCCCGCAGCGTTGACGCCGTACGCCATACCGAAGGCTCCGGCGACTGGTGTGCCCAAGTCGGCCGGCGCGTGCGCCGGGGCGGCCCAAAGCGTGGGCCTCCAAGTGCCACCGACGATCTGGGATTCTCCGACGACATCACCCTTGTCATTGATCGCCCAAGCGCGCGCCATCGCTCCGCCCAATGTCTGCAAAACCAACGGCGAATGCGCAGCTCCCGTCCAAAGGACGGCCTGGTATGCCCAATTCGCGTCCATGATATATCCAGCGATGTCGCCGGCCGCATTGATTCCGAGGGCTTCGCTGTATCCCGCATTGTTGAAGTTTAGATCGACAGCTGCGTGATTGGCCGCCGACCAAAAAGTCGCGTGCGATGTGCTGTTATCGGTCACCCAGCTGAGTCCAACCGCGTCGCCATTGGCGTTGACGCCGGATGCCTGGCTATTCCATCCGCCAAGAGTGCCTAGGTCGATGGGAGCACTGGAAGCAGAAGGCCAAAGCGCAGCATGCGGAAAGCCATTCGTTCCGTCGGCCTGCAGAACCTCGGCCGAGCCAACGATGATGCCACTCGATGAAACGGCTCTGGCGGCACTGCTTGCACCGCCCAACGTACCGAGGTCAGTGGGCAAGCCCCCAACCCAAATCGTGGCGTGCTCGTTGAAGTTGGAGTTATAGCTCTTTCCAACTACGTCACCTTTGTCGTTTACCGAATACGCGAAACTGCTATTGCCGCCGCCGAGGTCGGGGAGCTCAGAGCCCGCAAACATCGTGGCCGCCCCCGCGATCAGCGCGCTTATGAACGCGATCGAGACAGCCCCATGCATCGTGTTCACGACGCTGCGACCGCTCAAGTGTTGTTCGAACCGAATAGCACTCACTTGGCCGCTCCTTTGAGAGATTACCTCGGGCCCGCCTATAGGCACTCAGCAACGCTGATACCTGCGGTACCGTTGCTTCTATAGTGAGGTAGACGACCTGAACACCTCATCAGTAACTGAGAAGCACCGGAAGGGGGCGTTAACCCTGCGTACCCGCCGTTAATGGCCGTTGAGGTACCCCGCCGACAGACCCCGGGCCATGGCCTGTGTTACCTAATGGAAATCGGAGATTTCACCGGTTCAAAGGAGCTCTCGAAGCCCTAATTGTTCGGAGCTGGGGTCCATGCGGACGCCTTTACGGAATGCGCCCGGTCGCGACCCTCAGATTGTCGATCCACATCGACTGGTCCACTGGCGACCCGTCACCGATGTACGGAGCGATGAGGAACTGGTTGAATTGCAGGTTCGGACGCGCCCCGGTGCGGTAGAGAATATCGTGACGGTCGATGATCAGCGTGTCGTTGAACCAGTACTGCATGACGCCGTTGGCTTGACCCACCCCGTTCACGACCGTGTTCAACTGGAAATAGGCTTCAACGAAATTCCAGTCGTTCTTGTATCCGGGTCCGGGGTTGGGCTGCAATGCCACCGGGCCAATGATCGCCTTGTTGTTGAACCAGTAACCCTGCATGAAGCACTCGGAGCCCATGTTGGTCTCCGCCATTCCGTTGCAGCCGCCCGTCGACCTGTCTTCGGTTACTCCAACGAGGTTGATCGGGGGCGTGCCCAGGCTCGAGTTGATTGCCTTGTTGTCCTGCATCATCAGCCGCGGCTTGCCGCCGTTCTGATAGCTGTGCTCGAGATAGAGAATCATCCACGCGTTGGACGGACCATCGAAGTCCCCGTCCATATCGCTCATCACCTGGATCTCGTGCGGGTGATACGCCAGGTTGGACCCAACCCAATTGGCGGTGAATTTCACGTTGTAGCTGATGTACACCGAGGTGGACGCTGTGAATTTGTGCCGCTGTGCGCCACCAGTGGTCGGCGTCGTCGCGCCCGCGAGGAATCGATACTGCGCTGACCCAGTGCTGGCAGTGCCGGTGCTACCTGTGCCAGTGTACTCCGCCGTGGAAAGCAGCACGCTGGTGTTGTCGTACCAACCGCGCGAAGCCAGACTGGTGTTATCGAAATCCTCCTGGAATAGGATCGTTCCTCGGGGAGGAGGCGGCGGAGGACCAGCCGTGACGGTGATGCTCGACGTGCCCGACTTGCCGGAGCTCGTCGCGGTGATTGTCGCCGAACCCGCGGCGACACCCGTTACCACGCCACTGGAATTGACTGTGGCTGCGGAAGTATTGTTCGTGGTCCACGCGACGGTCTCACCCGACATCACGTTACCGTTCTGGTCTCTCACAGTTGCCTGCAGCGGAACTATGACCCCTGCTTGAACCGACGCCGAGGACGGCGTAACCGTTACAGTCGTAACCACAGGAGCCGGTAGCGGGGGGCCAGTCACCGTAATGTTCGACGTTCCGGATTTTCCTGCGCTCGTTGCTGTAATCGTTACTGACCCGGCCGCCACGCCAGTCACGACGCCGCTCGAGTTAACCGTCGCCGTAGCAGAGTCGTTTGTGGTCCAAGTCACGTTCTGACCTGTCATGACGTTGCCGTTCTGATCCTTCACGGTAGCCTGAAACGGCATAGTCGCCCCCACGGCAACTGATGCCGAAGGAGGGGAGACCGACACCGTCGTGACCACGAGATTCGGAGGTGGGGTGGTCGTCGACGCCGCCGCGACGTTCGAGACGCCGCCGAAGACTGCACCCGCGTTGAGCGTACCCCGGAAGGCGATGACCAGAAAGTCGTAGCTGGTCGATGGCGACAAACCTCCGATCGTGCATGAGAAATTGCTGCCAACGCCGGTACCAGCGACCGGACTCGCGCAGGCCCCGCTCGCCACCGAGGTCGCCGCACTCAATGTAATCGGCGCTACCGCGTAGCGCACATCGTAGTTCGCAGCTTGTCCCGAGCCGTCAGCGACTTGTGTAAACGAGAGGCTGATCGAGGTAGTTGTAGGCGCGCTTGCAGTGAGATCTGAGACCGTGCCTGGATCTTGTGTCGTCGTGCCGGCCGGGTTGTCACCCGAGCACACCGCGAGTGCCGGAAAGAGAACGATCCAACCCGAGCGACGTGTCATCAGTCTGGCGGGTGCGAATATGTGTGACATAGGGGTGATCCCCCGTCCGCGTTCGGGAATTTTTTTCGATGCAAGAATGGGACAACGTGCCCGCCGCAACAGAAAAAAAACCGCCGCGGCACCGACCAATGGTCAGATTCGCTGGCGGCTCGGCTACCATGGCGGTTTCCCGCTACAGCCCCGTGACACTGTGCCACCGTCTTTCGACGGCTTTACTCTGGGCAGCGTGCTGCTCGCAACTCGTGCCACATAGCATGCCACCTCTGACTTCGCGCGCATGCTCATCGTGCTGTAATGAGACGCGCTCAAACCCTTCCCGGTCACGCCAAAAGCCGCCAGGGAATCCTCAGCGCTTTTAAGCGATTTCCGGATCGGATGTTCCGACGGGGTGGGATTCGAACCCACGTTGCGCTACGAACGCAAACACACTTTCCAGTCATGAAAGTATGGGCAGGGATTGGGACAAGATGTCCTCATTACACTATGACGGACCGCGAGATGTTCTGTGCACCCCTGCCTCAATGTCCACCGATGTCCGCATCTAACCGACACCGGAACCGACACCAATCTGGGACCCCCTGCTCCCAAAGCAGGGCAACTACTTAACCAATCACGACAATCTGCCGGACTTCATAGAAGAATCGAGCGTCGGTGCCGATTCTTTCCGACATCAATATCGGGGTTTGCCGGGAGAAACTAACCCCCAAACTAACCCCCGACCTCACGCTTATCAGGCAGCTTCATACGAACACGAAATAAGGCTCAGAAGTTCCTACTAGCCTGCCCTTCACGAACATCCTGCTCAGCATATCGCGCATTTCAAAACATCTTGCGCACTTCCGCGAACATTTTGCGCATCTGAATGGACACCACAACGGACACCATCAGCGAACCAAAGCTGTCGATCCGCCAGACAAGGAATTCACAGTCGAGCCCATGTCGATCTTTGGCAATCGACCGAACGCTCCCTCGGAGCTCTTGCGACCGGGATTACTGCAACGCGAGGGAGCGAAGGGAACTACAGACGAAAGGATTACCGTCTATCGCAGTGGCCCGCTGTCCCGTGCAGGTTCGAGCCCTCGCCAGCCGAAGGTGCTTCACGCCGGTCTCTATGGACAACTTTGGCCGACCTGGATACGAAATGTCAAAGGGCCTGACAACCTGCCCTGCTGAGAACCGACTGCTGCGGTGCACGCGTGAATAGAGGATTAAGTTTTATGACTCCTCACCGACGGCGAGGTCGAACGCTTCACGCAAAAACGGAATGATCGTGCGTAGGTCCTCAGCGGTCCGGACAAGGGCGACGTGTGAGACGCGGTTGTCGCCCTGCACGATTTTGATGAAGTACGGTGCGCCGGCCTTGCGACCGAGGTGAATCACCACGCGCAACGCATCCCGCATTACCGTCAGGTAAGCAAAGATGCGTGTCGTCCGGAACAGCGCGTACCGGTTACGTGTGACTACCTCCACGTCGCCAAAGCCTCTTACGGTGGTCTCGAGTTTCCGGTAGAGATCGGTAGTGCCGGTGACCTACTCTTGAGCAAGGTAGCAGCGCTGCCGACCCCGCACGCGTGACGTTGATTGACCTGACGAAAGGTTCGATCACACCGCGGACATGCCCAACTCATAAAGTTTTTAGTACACCGCGAGCGCACATGGCACGCCCGCCATGTTTGGCCAGTCGGTTATCCATTTGGTGAACGTGACGTTGAAAGTGCAAGCCCGGTTTCCGCTTCCCCGCCCCGTCACATTCCCCCGATCGGGCCCAATGCGTTTCTACGGCTTTCTCTTGCCCAGTTTGACCGAGTCCGGATTCACGATGAGGCCCGTGAGGTGTGCGGTAATTGACTCGCCCACCGTGGGCTGTACTCGACCTCCCAAGCAGTCGCCGAAGAACTGCTCCATCGCCCGGTAAAGCGCCATCCTGTTGTCCGGGTTGGCGAAGCCGTGACCCTCGTTCGGAGCGACGATGTACTTGACCTTGACGCCGCGATCGCGCAGCGCGGCCACGAGCTGGTCGGCCTCGAGCCTAGTCACACGCGGATCGTTCGCTCCCTGAACGACGAGCAACGGAACCCGAATGCTGTCCACTCTGCTGATTGGCGAGCGAGCCAGCATGTCGGCGCGCTCGTCCGCCTTGGCGGGGTCTCCCACGAAACGGAACCAGGATCCTTCCATGAACGGACGCCAGTAAGGCGGGAACGACTCGACAAGCGTCACCAACGAGGAGGGACCGACGTAATCGACACCGCAGGCGAACGCATCCGGACTGAACGTCACGCCGACCAGCGTCGCGTAACCGCCGTACGAGCCTCCGTAGATCCCGACTTTCTTCGGGTTGGCGATCCCCTGTTGCACCGCCCACGTGACGCCATCCAGCAAATCGGTGTGCATCTTCCCCGAGAATTCTTTGACTGCGGCGTTGTAGAAGCTTTTGCCGTATCCGGTCGAGCCGCGATAGTTGACTTGGAGAACCGCGTATCCACGATTGGCGAGCAGCTGCGCCTCGGGCTGATATCCCCAGTTATCTCTCGCCCACGGTCCCCCGTGAACAAGTAGCACCATCGGCAGATTCTTGGCTTCGACGGCGCGCGGGGTAGTGAGATATCCATGAACCCTTAGCCCATCCCGCGCCGTGAACGCAACCGGGGTCACATTCGAAAGCTCCGCCGGCTTGAGCAACGGGCGCGGACGAAACAGGAACTTCGATTGCCCCGTTTTCGCGTCGTAGAGATACGTAGCGCCCGGATCGGTTGGCGAATTGAAAGCGACGATGTATTTGCTCTCGTCGGCGGTAGACGACGTGATCCCGGGCGTACCATCGTGAAGCTTTCGGACATCGGCGAGGAGCTTCGTAACCTTCTTCGAGCGGGGATAGATGCGCACCGTGTCACCGGTGTACGTCGTCGCGATGAGTGAGTCCGTCACATCGCTGAACACCGCTGACCCGAAATCCACTTCACCCTTTGGGTCGGCCTCTATGAGGGTTTCTTTCCCGGTATCCAGGTCGACCAGGAGAAGGCGCGAGAGATTGACCGCGCCGACGTTGCTCTCCACGTAGAGGTGCCGCCCATCGGGAGCGATTCTGAGTGGCGTCACATCCTCGGAAGCTGGGGTGGACAGAAGCGTTCTCCACGGATCGCCGTCCTTCGCCCGCACCAGAATCTCGTTGGCGCCAGTAGGCGTCGACTGCGTAGCGACCCGTATCTGTCCCGAATTATCGATCAGATAGCCGCCACGCCGCCCTGGATTCTCCACCGCGAGATCGAGCTTGCCGCTCGCCAGATCGAGCCAGTAGGCGTCGAAAGCTGTCGGAATGCGCTTGTTCAGCCCAATCAGGATCTTTCCCGGAGTCCTTCGCGGGACCGCGAAGATCTGCGCGCGCACCTTGTCGAAGGGCGTGAGATCACGCGCGACCGGTATCCCCGGCTGCTTCGGATCGACGGCGTAGATGCGGAAGTTCTCATTTCCGCCCTTGTCCTGGGCGTAGAGGAGGTAGCTCCCATCGCGCGACCAGAAGTACTGGCCCACAGGCCGCAGCGTGTCGGTCGTCATCACGCGCTCGTCCGCTTCCGTGCCATTCACCGGCCGGACATAAACGTTGAGCTTTCCCTTGTACGGCTTGACGTAGGAGAGCCACTGTCCGTCGGGCGAGATCTGCGCACCACCGATTTGCGGATTGTCGAAGAAATGCTCGAGAGGTATGAGAGGCACAGCAGTGCGAACCTGCGCCGCGACGATGGCCGGGAGCGCGACGCCCAGCAACAACGTCAGCGCAACGGGAATTCTCGAATTACTACTTCTCATAATGCCTCTTCTCCTGAGTCTCATCTGAGGGGACCTCTAAGGTAGAAACAAGCACCGCCGCTCGTAAGAGCGGCAGGACCAATGGAAGATGCGGTGCGGGACGCGTACAGTTCAGCCGTCGATCGGGAGACGCGCTAGGTGCTAACGGAATACGCAACTGGAAGTGAATTCCTGCCAGAAAAGTGACGGGGGGTGGAGCGGAAAAGGGGCTTGTCTATATACCCGGGATGGCGTTGACGGGTATAGAGAGAAGAACCTTCGGGACTTCCTCCCACTCCCTCGGCGAAGCGAACTGGAAGATCTCGCGAAAAAAAGTCTATCCGTAAGGGATGCCCGCAAGTGCCTGGGGTGAGGCAAAAAGTATTGCTCGCTCCTGCTCCGAGAGCACGAGCCGGACATCTCTCACTTGATCAGCGAGAGCGGGCGCACTTGTCCCGTCCCGAGGTTGCATTCCCGTTTGGCCGAGGATTGAACTGCGCCGCGACCTGGTTCGCTTCGCACCGTCTTGAATCGTAGTCAGCCAGCTAGATCTAGACTCGTGCTTAGAACAATCTTGCGGCCGCTAGCTAACCTTGGTAACACCCGCTCGCTCTTGGAAAGGTTCTTCCAATGAACCGCAGTAGGTAGCCATTGGTGCTCATAACCTCTTGATCTCGAGAGCCGTATATGTAAGCTCGAGCTCAGCGACCAATCGTTTGAATGTGGGCTCCTCGCGCAGGCTTTCGAGATGTGGATCCACATGGAAGAAGGGCCAGCAAGCAAAACCGCTGTCTACCGTCCGTTCGAGCCACCCCATCGCCTTGTCCGTTTCCCCAAGTACCGCATAAACGCAGGCGATGTTGTAATAGGTGTGGTGCGTGTGCCCGAACGAACGCGGGTAGTCCAGCGCGCGACGAACACACTCTAGCGCGAGGTCGGTTTTACGCCGCCGAGCGTACAGCATGCCTTGAAGGGTGAGGAGCCAAGGCTCGTCCGGTAGCTGTTTCAGACCGGCCGCCAACTGTTGCTCGGCAAGCTCCAGGTCTCCGTTCAACAGCAGAAGTAAGATGCAAGTGCCGAGCGCATACATGTTTCCCGGGCGTTCTCGGAGCCAAGCCTCCGCTGCCTCTTCCGCACGCTCGAAGTCACCACTATAGATGTAGAAATACTCGAGGTTACCGGTCCTAGTTTTCGGATTCGCGCGCTGGGCCTGCTCGTGCGCACTGCGCGCTTCTTGAAGCCGTCCGATATGCTGACAAATCGTGGCCATCCGATTATGGGCCCGCTCAAAATTCGGTCGCGCAACCAGTACTTGTTCCAGCGCGGCGATGGCCTCCGCGTGCTGAAAGTTTTTCGCCGGGCTCCACAGGATCCAGGCCCGCGCCAAATGGGCCTCGGGTAGCGCGGAGTCAAGCGCGAGGGCTCGACGGCAGTGCTCTTCCGCCCGTTGCAGCCACGTGTGCTGCGGGTCGAACTGAAAGTGCATGTTCATCGAGACGAATGACAACGTGGCATGTGCCAGCGCAAAGTCCGGGTCGCGTTCGACGGCTCTCGACAGATGTTCCGCGGCGCTCCGCAGCGTGTCTTGCTGATCGGAAGAGCTCTCGCGCAGGCCCGCCATGAATTCGCTGTACGCCTCCGGGTCGCTGCTGTATCGGTCGCGCGACCTCGGTACCGCCAGTGGAAACCGGGTTTGCAGTGATTCCACGACTCGGCGTCCAATTTCATCTTGGACCTCGAACATGTTGTCCAACATGAAGTCATGTTTTTCGGAAAGTGTGATCTTGTGCGTCGTCGCATCGAAAAGCTGAATCGAGACTCGCCAGTGAGATCCAAGCTTCTGGACCGTTCCCTGAAGGGCGTGGCGGACGCGGAGATCGCGGCAGACCTGGGCGGGTTCGGCGCCGGCGGCGTAATTCAGGATCGCTGATGTGGGCGCAACAATCACATCCTCCAGGTTGCCGAAGATGGTAATGAGCGCATCCGCAAACCCGAGCGACAGCGCCCTGCTGTTGTCTACATCGGTAAGAAAGATAAATGGCAAGACGGCAACAGACGCGAGGCGCGAGTGGTCGGGGATGGGTTGTACGGCCCGCGCGCTGACTAGCGCCGCTGCGAACTGCGCGGGCGCAGCGAGCGCCTTACCGAACTCGGCGGCTGTCGGATAACGATCTCCGGGATCTCGTGCTAGCGCCTTCGTAATGATTCTTTCCAGTGTTTCGGGAAGGTCTAGCCGCAACGTAGATGGGAGTGGCGGCGGTTCAGTGAACCGTTTAACGAAACCACCTTCGCCATGAAAAGGCGGCTTTCCCGTCAGCATTTCGTAGAGAACGCAACCCAAGCTATAAATGTCGCTTCGCTGATCGATTTGCCCGTCTCCCAGCATTTGCTCCGGGCTCATATACGCGGGCGTACCGGGACCGCCCAACCCTGTTCGAGTCAACTGGCGGACACCTGCGACATCAATCGCTCGCGCCACGCCGAAGTCCGCAATCATCGAGTGGCCAGCGGAGAGCAAAATGTTCTCGGGCTTGATATCTCTGTGAATGATTCCCTGTTCGTGCGCACAAGCCAGAGCGTCGGCCGCCTCACGCGTAATTGCGATAGCGGACTCGACTGCTAACTGCCTCTCGCGGTGTATGCGGTCACGCAACGACTCCCCTTTTACGTAAGGCATCACGTAGTAGAGCATTGCCTCGGCGTGCCCCGAATCGATCAGAGGGAGGATGTTCGGGTGCTGAAGCTTGGCGAGGAGGCGGATCTCTCTCAGAAAGCGCAGTTCGCTGTTTTCTGAAGTTGGGTCAGCGTTCAACACCTTGAATGCAACGAGCCGGTCGTGACGAAGGTCCCGCGCCAAATAGACCGTCGCGAACGCGCCTTGTCCGATCTCGCGCTCGATCTCGTAGCGGCCGGAGACGGCAGCTCGAACAGGACCGATTGGATCTGTCATTGCAGCTCAACTGAGTTGGCGGCGCAACCCCGCTAGAGAGGTAGGGCAAGCCTATTATGCGGGCGCGAGAAGATCGGGGCAACGGGGAGCCGAAGGGGGGAATCGACTACTTGTGATTGCGCGGCGACAACTTCTGGATCGCTCCTGCTCCGAGAGCAGGAACATACATAAACGAACTACGACATTCTGCCAGTGTTCATAGGGGAATCGGGCGTCGGTGCCGGAATTCTCCGACATTCCTGCCGTACTTTGCAGGGAGAAACGGGTAAAGAAACGGGTAACAAGCCGCAACCCGTAAGTCGCTGGCTACAACGTCTCACGCTACCATCTATCTCCTATCGAATACGAGCAGCAAGTGAATGGGCTCGCTACTTGGACCCACCAGGGGCACGATATCCATCTCCCGCGTCAGCAAGATGCCGTCTGAGGAGAGATACTCCCGGCCCGTCACTTTACTAAACCAATCACGACATTCTGCCGGACTTCATAGGGGAATCGAGCGTCGGTGCCGGTTCTCCAGGACAACAGTATCGGGGTTTGCCGAGAGAAACTCACCCCCAAACTCTCCCCCACCTCACGCTTATCAGGCGACCGAAGGGGAGTAAGAAGTCCGGCAAGAAATCTGTAAATCGTCCTGGCGAGCTTCATGAGGATCGGAGTGATGTGGCTCAATCACCATCGCCTCTTCTCTCTGATCGCGAAGAAAGACGACGGCGTGGTCGTGTTGAACCTGCTCCTGCTCCGCGTCGTGACCTGGCTGCCATTTCCGACCGTGCTCCTCGCCGAACATTTGCGCGGGTCCCATGCCGATCAGCAGACGGCGGCGGTGGTGTATGCGGCCTCGCTGCTGGCTATCGCCATCGTGTTAAATGTGTTGTGGCGGTACGCCATTCGCATCGAGGCTGTCGGCGACCATGACAACGTAGATGCCATCACCAGGCAGTATTCGACGGCACGATTGCTATACACGGGCCTCCTCGCCACAGCGTTTGTCAGCGCAGGCCCGTGTCTCGTGATCAGCGCTCTTTACGCATTCTATTTCGCTTCGCCGCCGTCGCTCTGGCGGAGGCGTTTCAATAGCCTTCCCGCTTCCTGACATAGTGTCGCGCCGAGCGAGACGAACCTAGCGGTCGTACATCCGGTCCCTCGCGCTTTGCCAAGCGCCACGTAGCTTCATTCCATGTTCTCGGAACAAGCACCGGTGAGCGTGCTGAGATGATTACACCGACCGGGCAAAGCGCATCGACGTACGCATCACGCTTGCATAGCCACCCGGTCGCTCACGGCGTGATGCCATACATCGAAGCGGTAGCCGTGACGCTGTTGGCGTTTGCGGCGACGGCCCTGCTCAAGCGGGAGTGGAACGCGCCGAGCTTCATGTTGTTCGTGCCGGCGATCGCCATCGCTGCCTGGCGTGGCGGCCGCGGTCCGACCGCTCTGGCTACGTGCCTCTCGCTCATTCTCATCGATTACTTCTTCATCGCGCCGAGCGGGTCGCTGAAGATTGCCGGGTCGACAACCATTCTCGAGATCATCGCTTTTCTCGTGCTCACCACAACGATCATCACGACCACGGAGGCTTTGCGGCGCGCGCGTGCCGTCGCAGAATCGAGAGCTGAAGAGCTCGCAAGGATCGCCGAGCGTGCGTCGAAGCTGCTGGACGTGACGACTGCACTCTCCGAGGCGACGTCGCTCGAGGACGTGACGGCGGTGGTGCTCGGAAGGGGTCTCGCCTCGCTCGAGGCGGCGCGGGGGGTGCTCGTGCGTGTGGACGGAGAACGCATCGACTTTCTCGGTGCTCGCGGCTACGAGCCCGAAATCGAAGCGCGCATTCGCACACTCACACGCGAAGCCGACGTGCCCATCATGGTGGCGCTGCGCACCGGCCAAACGATTTGGCTGGGTTCCGGCGATGAATACCTGCGTCGATACCCGTGGGCGTTCGAGCGGTTTGGCGCGGTCAGCGAGAGGCAGGCGCACATCGCTACGCCGTTGATTCATCTCGGCCAACCGGTCGGCGCGCTCTCGCTGACCTTCGACGGGCCGTCCGCTTTCGGCGTCCTCGATCAGGCATTCACACTGGTTCTTGCGCAGGCCACTGCGGCTGCGCTTCATCGTGCCGCCAGCTATGACTCAGAACGCGAGAAGCGCCATCAAGCTGAAGTCCTCGCGGGAGCGCGCGAGGACGTTCTCGGTATCGTCGCACATGATCTGCGCAATCCGCTCAACCTGATTAGCACGACGACGCAATTCCTTCTCGAGGAGAGCCTCTCCTCGGCGGAGCGTACGCGCCTGCTCACGAATGCAACGCGAGCTGCGACGCAAATGAACAGGATGATCGCCGATCTGCTGGACACGGTGCGCCTTCAGGCGGGACGACTTTCGCTCAATCTCGAGGATGTCCCCGTCGAAACGATCCTGCAGCAGCTCGAGGAGACATTCCGGCCGCTAGCAGAATCTCATCACCTCAAGCTCCAGATTGCGAGACCAGCTGAGGAGTTTGCCGTGCGCGCAGATCCGCTGCGTGTCTCGCAGATTCTCGGCAACCTAGTCGGAAACGCGATGAAGTTCACGCCAGAGGGAGGTCGCATTACGGTGCGACTCTCTTGTGATGAAAGCAAAGCCCGATTTGAGGTCATCGACACAGGGCCGGGTGTCTCCCCGTCAGACTTGCCGCACCTGTTCGATGATTTCTGGCAGGCTCGCAGCGGTGATCACCGTGGGGTTGGACTTGGCCTCGCGATCGCGAAGGCGCTCGTCGAGGCACACGGCGGCGCCATTGACGTCACGAGCAGAGTTGGCGACGGCAGCACATTTTCATTCACGATTCCCCTTGCTGGCGCGCGGGCTGCCTAGCGCCGCGAGCACCACGTCCGATCAACTTGTCATCAGGACGACAACGGTTCCCGCTCCGCCGACCCGCCTCGCGACAGGAAGACGCCGATCAAGCTGACCGCGGCTGCCTTCATCAGCCACAATGCAGGCGATGCCCTGTTCCCCGTACGCTCGATCAAATAGGTGCTGATTGCCGGCGTGAAGCCACCGAATACCGCGGTTGCCAGACTGTACGCCAGAGAGAAACCAGCCGTGCGTACGCTTGCCGGCATGATCTCAACCAGCAGCGGGACCATCCCACCGTTATAGAAGCCGAAGAGCGCCGAGAACCAGAGCTCCACCACGAGCAAGTGCGTGAAGCTCGGAGAGGCGACGAGCCACTCCATCGCCGGATAGGCGGTCAGGAGTGCGAGCACCGGTACGATAGTTACCAGCGGGCGGCGACCGATGCGATCCGAAAGACTTCCCGCGATCGGCAGCCAGATGAAATTCGAGAGACCGACACACAGCGTCACGAGAAACAAGGTACGTGAATGCAGATGAAGCGCCTGCTTTCCGAACGTCGGAGTGTATGCCGTGATCAAATAGAACGTCGTCGTGGTGAACACAACCAGCATCATCCCGCTCAGCATCAGACGCCAGTTGGCGGCGACGACGCGAACAACGTCCGCGACACGCCGAGGATGGCTCGGCATCTTCTTGAATGCATCCGTCTCTTCGAGCGAGCGTCGCAGAAAGAGAATCAACGGAATTATGAAGGCATCCAATCACCAATGGAATGCGCCAACCCCGCGCATCCATCTCGTCGGCGGTCAGGAACCCGGTCACCACGAGCGCGATTAACGCCGTGAACACGACCGCCAGCTGCTGGCTCGCCAGCCGCAAGCTATCCTTCTCCGGGCGGCGAGGTCACGCCAAGGTAGTATCCCGATCCGCGTCGCGTCTGGATGAGGGGTGTGAATCCTGCGCGATCGATTTTCTTGCGCAAGCGATTGATGTACACTTCC
>JALYZH010000124.1 GCA_030948945.1 Gemmatimonadota bacterium
GAGCTTCTGGCGGACGTTCCACGATTCGTCTCGACGCCAGAGATTCGCGTCGACTGCCCCGACGACAAAAAATTTGGAATCGTCGATGAAGCGAGGCAGTACTTCAGCTCGAAGTACCAGGTCATCATCGTCGACGGCCTTCGCGTGCTCTTTGGCGATGGCTGGGGACTCATTCGCTCCTCCAACACTCAGCCGGTTCTGGTGATGCGATTCGAGGCGCGCACCAAGGAGCAGCTCGACAAGATTCAGTCGGAGATGCAGGGCTGGCTTCGCGCGAAGGGCGTCAAGGTCTGATGTGATGCCCCGCCGGCGCCTCCTTATCGGCGTCGTCATCGCGGCGGTACTACTCGTTGGCGGGCGCACTCTCTCGGCACTTTACGCCGATTACAGCTGGTACGGCGCGATGGCGGCTGGCGCGCTGTGGAGTGAGCGCGCGGGTGACGTCTTTCTCATTTACGGGATTGGCCTGGTCGTAGCTGTTCTCGTCTCGTTCGTGAATCTCTCCGCACTCGGCCGTAGTATCGGCGCCCTCACCCTTCCGCGTCGCCTCGCAAACGTCGAGTTCGGAGAAGCCGTTCCGCGAAAATATCTCGACAGGTTCGCATTCCTACTCTCGATCGCGATCGCGGCAGCTCTCGCGCCCGCACTTCCGAGCTGGACTCTGCTTGCCCTCGCGCGACTCCAGGTCAGCTTTCGCGAAACCGAGCCTTACTTCCAGCATGATCTTGGCTTCTACACGACGTGGCTGCCATTCGAAAAAGCGCTGTATTCGTGGGCGACGCTGCTCGTGGTGTCGGTTTCAATGCTGGTCGTGATCCTTTACTCTCTCACGCCCGGACTCCGGTGGGAACGCGCTGGCCTTCGGATGAGCGCTCACGTACGCCGTCATCTCAGCGTATTGGCCGCGCTGCTTCTGCTCATCACGATGTGGAGCTATCGACTGGAGTCATACGATTTACTGATTCGTGGAGGCGCGGACAATGGAGTTTTCTCATACGTCGATCACCAGTGGCTGCTTCCTGGATTGCTTCTCCTTTCGATCGCCACCGCTGCCGCTGCGATCACGGTCCTGTTGAGTGGATGGACCGGCCAGCTGCGGACAAGCTTCGTCGCGGTCACGGTGATCATCGTTCTCTCATTGACGGTGCAGGAGATCATTCCGCTCGCAGTGCGTCGCTTCACGCCAGCTACCTTGCAGGCGGCGCGAGAGCGCTCCTACACCGCTACCAGGGCGGACTTCACGCGGCGGGCCTACGCGCTCAACGCCTCGTCGGTCGAGTCGCTCCGCAAGTCAGCGGTCTCGGCTGCCCTCGACAGCGTCAGCAGTAGCGCAACGGGACAACAGCTCCTCCGGCAGGATTCGTTGGTCTATCCGGGCGCGCGAGGGCTCGTAGTTGTAACCGACCCTCGCCTCGACGTCGCGGGACCACGTCTTGGCGACGGCTTGTCGCGGTTGGGATACGCCTGGGCCTACCAGTCGTTCGATCTGCTTTCGGATTCGGTGCCTCGTCGTGCGCGGTTCGTGACCATGCGTGACGTGCGGAACAGGGTCCGACTTTTGGCGCCTGTCTTCACTCAGGGCAGCATGGTCGAACCGATGTTTCACGCGGATACTCTTTACTGGAAGCTCGAACTTTATTCGGCGTCGTTCAACTATCCGCTTAGCCAGCACTTTGTGCTTGCGGGAGAGGATCGGAGCTATTTCCGACACGCTGCCACGGCTCTCGTCAACGCACGCACCGCTCGCGTGATGATCGCGGCCGAACCCGCGCCTGATCCAATTTCGCAGGCGTGGATGACCGCGTTTCCCAACACGGCCGACTACCGCGCTCCGGGAATCGTCCACGAGCTAACGACGATGCCATGGGAACCGGTGACCACTGAATCGGGCGCGACAATCGACTCGACATTCAGAGCCGCAGTCACCCGACTGTACAACCGAATGCGCGCGGCGCTCGCAGCGGCCGATCTCAAGGCCTTCGGGATCGCCTACGATTCCCTCGGAGCACTTATCTCCGCACACAAATGACCGAGACTCATCGCACCGCGGTGATCGCCATCGGGGGCAACGCGCTCTCTCCTCCGGGGGAGCGGTCCACCATCGCCGACCAGTTCCGCCATACACGCGAGAGCCTCGGGCCAATCGTGGATCTCGCACTCGATGGCTGGCGCGTGGTGGTTGTCCACGGCAACGGGCCGCAGGTGGGCGACGAGCTGGTGCGCAACGAGAAAGCGCGAAGCGATGTTGCCCCGCTTCCACTCGGGGTGCTGGTCGCTGGAACGGCCGGCTGGATCGGGTACATGCTTCAGCAGTCGCTGGAGAACGCGCTGCGCAAAGCGGGAAGTGCGCGGGATGTCGTGACGGTCCTGACGCAAGTCGAAGTCGCGGCCGATGATCCGGCGCTCAAGGATCCGAAGAAGTTCATCGGTCACGGCATCTCGGTCCCTCGCGCGCGCGAGCTGCGCGCTGAGGGTCATCCGGTAAAGAAGGATGCGAGGGGACGGCTGAGGCGCGTCGTCGGAAGTCCGACGCCTCTCGCCATCCACGAGCTCTCAACAATTCGGAGCCTCGTCGAGCGTGACACCGTCGTGATTGCATGCGGAGGTGGCGGCATTCCGGTTTACCGCGACGCAGTACTCGGTCTCGAGGGCGTTGACGCCGTCGTCGACAAGGATCTCGCCGCAGCGGTTCTTGCAAGAGAGCTCGGCGCCGATCTGTTCATGATTCTCACCGATGTGGATGCTGTTTATGTAGGGTGGGGGACGGATCAACAGCGTATGATCAGCTCGATGAGCGTGAGTGAAGCCGACCGTCTTGCGCGTGAAGGCGCGTTCGGTGAAGGAAGTATGGCGCCCAAGGTTGCGGCCGCTGCGGACTACGTGCGTCGAACTAACGGTCGTGCCATTATTACGGAGCTGAGCAAGGGCAGGTCGGCGGTGCAGGGAATTGGTGGGACGCAAATCGTCCCCTAGGACATCCATCGAATACCAAGGCGCGTGCGCTCACGCGTTCGGAGCTAGAGTGAACATCCACGAGTATCAAGCAAAGGAAATCTTTCGGAAGTACGGCATACCGATCCCTCCGGGAGAGGTAGCCACCACACCGGAAGAAGCGGAAGTAATCGCGCGTAAGTTCGGGACGACCGTCGTGATCAAGGCGCAGGTTCACGCCGGTGGACGCGGAAAGGCCGGCGGAGTGAAGTTCGCCAAGACGCCGGGAGATGCCAAGAGCATCGCCGCGCAGATCCTCAAGCTGACCATCAAGGGCCTTCCGGTACAGAAAGTTCTCGTCACGCCGGCGGCCGATATCGCGAGCGAAGCCTACGTCGGCATCGTCGTCGATCGCGCCTCAAAGCGACCAGTGTTCATGGCGAGTCCCGCTGGCGGAATCGACATCGAGGAAGTCGCGGCCAAGACGCCAGACAAGATCCTTCGCCGGTCCGTCGATCCGCGCTATGGACTCCAGGCTTACGAGGCGATGCAGCTCGCGTTCTTCCTCTACTCGGACATGAAACAGGTCCGCGCCACCGCGAAGATTCTGCTTCAACTGTACAAAGCATTCTTCGAGAACGGCGGATCACTGGCGGAGATCAATCCGCTCGTCACGACGCCAACTGGCGACGTCGTAGCGCTCGACGCCAAGATGGTCATCGACGACAACGAGCTCGATCGCCGGCCCGACATCGCGGCTCTACGCGATGAATCCGCGGAAGATCCGGCCGAGGTAGAGGCGCGCAAGGCGAACCTGACCTTCATCAAGCTCGATGGAAATGTCGGATGCGTGGTGAACGGCGCTGGCCTCGCCATGGCGACAATGGACCTGGTGAAATACTACGGTGGTGACCCCGCGAACTTCCTCGACATCGGCGGCTCGTCGAATCCGGAGAAGGTTGTCGCGGCGCTGAGAATCATCACCAGCGATCCGAACGTAAAGGCGATTCTCTTCAATATCTTCGGCGGAATCACCCGCACTGACGACGTTGCGAACGGTATCGTGACCGCGATCAAACAAAACCCGCTCAAGGTCCCTCTCGTAATCCGGCTCACGGGCACGAACGAAGAGATTGCTCTCAAGACTCTGAAGGAGAATGGACTCTCGGCGATGACGGATATGGATGAAGCCGTGAAGAAGGCAGTAGCTCTTGCGACCGGAGGGAAAGCCGCGTGAGCACCTTCATCGATAAGAGCACTCGCTTGATCGTGCAGGGAATCACCGGACGCGATGGGTCTTTCCACACGAAGCAGATGATAGACTACGGCACTCAGGTCGTTGGGGGCGTCACGCCGGGAAAGGGCGGCCAGAAGTTCGAGGACAAGGTTCCGATCTTCAACACGGTCGCTGAAGCTGTAAAGAACACGCGAGCGAATGCGACCGTGATCTACGTCCCACCGATGTTCGCCGCCGATGCGATGATGGAGGCTGCGGACGCTGGCATAAGCCTCATCGTTTGCATCACCGAAGGCGTGCCGGTGCTCGACATGACGCGCGTCTATCCGTTTGTGAAAGAGAGAG
>JALYZH010000226.1 GCA_030948945.1 Gemmatimonadota bacterium
CTATCCCGATCCGCCGCCAATCAACGCGGCCGTGATCGTTGATGTCGATCGCGGAGAGGACCTCGGTTACGTCCATGCTCTCGGAGAGCACGCCGCCAAACGAAACGGCGGCTGCTCGCACGGGTGCCGAACGTCACTGCCCGAGCGTAAAGCGCTCCGTCTGGCCAGCGACAAGGATCGCGGCCTGTCGAAGGAGCTCGACCGGCTGAATGAAGACGCCCGCCGCAAGGCAATGGAGCGCGTGCGCGCCAATGGACTCGGCATGAAGGTGTCCGACGCCGAGTGGCAGTGGGACAGGAAAAAGCTCACGCTGTACTTCACAGCGGACAAGCGCGTCGATTTCCGGAATCTTGTGCGCGACCTCGCGTCTCTCTTCCGCACCCGCATCGAGCTGAAACAGATCGGAGTGCGCGACGAAGCCAAGCGACTGGATGGGATCGGCCGGTGCGGGCGGCAGTACTGCTCAGCGTCGTGGCTTCCTGAACTGAGGCCGGTAAACCTCGGCGTCGCCAAGGATCAGCGTTTGTCGCTCAATCCGTCGCAGATCTCCGGCGCCTGCGGGCGCCTCATGTGCTGTCTGCGTTACGAGCACGAGTTCTACGTCCAGAGCCGCAAGCGCTTTCCGAAGGAGGGCAAGATCGTCGCGACCACCATCGGCGAAGAGAAGGTCGTGAGCATCGACATCTTCCACGAGCGGATCGCGCTCCGCGGAGTGGAAGGCGAACAGCGGTCGCTCACGCTGATGGAGTTCAAGCAGGAGACGGAGCAGTCCGCTGAAAGCGGTGTTGCCCTGGCAGTAGAGTCCGAAGAGGAAGAGGCGGCAGCCGAAGCCATCGGCGTTGACGAGATATCACCGGAGCTGATGTATACGGCCGAACACCAGATTCCGGCCACGCGCGGCAACGTCGTCCCCGATCCGGCAAAGCCCAACGGCCGTGAGACCGACGGAGCGGGCAAACGGCGCCGGGGAAGGCGCGGCGGTCGTCGCGGCCGCGGCGATGACAACCAGTCGGGAAGCCGATAATTGGCCAGGTACTTCCTCACCTGCGCAATCGACTACGCAACCGCTGATCCGCACCAGGGTCACGCATTCGAAAAAATCGGCGCCGACGTCATAGCGCGCTACCACCGCCTCCTCGGCGACGACGTCCACCTCCTGGTTGGAATGGACGAGCACGGCCAGAAGGTCGCGCAGACCGCCGCCGAGCGGAAAGTCTCGCCTCAGGAGCTGGTTGACGCGGTCGCCGACAGCACCGAAGAGATCTGGGGCCTTCTCGGCATTTCCTACGATCAGTTCATTCGAACCACCGATCCCGCGCACAAGGCCGGCGTAGGGAGATTGATCGAGCAGATCTTTGAGAACTCGCCCGATGATTTCTACGAGAAGTCATATGCCGGCTGGTACTGCGTCGGTTGCGAGTCGTTCAAGCAGGACAACGAGATCGTCGACGGCAAATGCATTCTGCATCCAACGCGAACGCTCGAATGGGTCGAAGAGAAAAACTGGTTCTTCAGACTCAGCGCCTATACGGAGAAGTTGAAGAAGCTCGTCTCGAGCGAGGAATTCCTTCAGCCGAAATCGCGACGGAACGAGATCCTGTCGCTGATCGAATCCGGGCTCGACGATGTCTCCGCCAGTCGCAGCCGTTTCTCGTGGGGAGTGCCCTTTCCGCGGAAGGGAAGCGGCGGCGAAGAGCAGACCACCTATGTGTGGTTTGACGCCCTGCCAAATTACCTGACCGCGACTGGATTTCCGAATCCCGACTATGAGGAGCTGTGGCCCGCCGACCTCCATCTGATTGGCAAGGACATCACCCGCTTTCACGCGGTGATCTGGCCGGCGATGCTGATGGCCGCTGGCATCGCCGTTCCGAAGCGCATCTGGGTGCATGGGTTCGTCCTCGTGGGCGGCTCGCGCGTGAGCAAATCAGCCGGCGGCAATCTCGATCTGCGGGATGCAATCGGACGGTATGGTCCTGATGCGTTCCGGTATTTCCTGCTGCGGGAAGTCCCTTTCGATGGAGACGGGAACTTTTCCTGGGAAAGATTCGAGGAGCGCTACAATGCCGATCTCGCGAATGCTTTCGGCAACCTGGCCAGTCGAGTGAGCTCCATGGTCATCCGTTATTGTGGTGGGGTTGTTCCAAAGGGCGACCGCATCGAGATCGACAAAGCGGACGAAGCGGACCTCGAGGCCTACCATGCCTCGATTGGTCCGAAAGGATTTCTCCTTCACGAGGCGCTAAAGGCGGTGTGGCTCACGGTCGCCAGAGCGAACGAGTACGTCGACCGCCAGGCACCATGGAAGCTCGCGAAGGATCCGGCAAGTCGGGCGGAGCTCGAGAGCACTCTGACTTCGCTGGTGAGACAATTGGCGCGACAAGCTGTCTATCTCTGGCCGTTCATGCCGGGCAAATCCGAGGAGTTGTGGCGCTCTCTCGGAGCACCGGGCTCGCCGAGCGCTGTCGCCTTCTCGGGGCTGAAGGAACTGGATCCGAGCGGCTGGAAGGTCCTGAAGAGCGCGCCTCTCTTCCCGAAAAAAGAGGTCGAGGCAAGAGATCTTAAGTGAGACGGTGTGTTTCTTCTCTCTTGCTGCACGTCCTCACTGTTACAGCGTGCAGCTCCGCCAAGCACCTTTCATTGCCGCCGCGGCCGGACAATTCAGATACGGGAAGCACGTTCTATGAGCGTGTCTCCGCAGTTGACAGGATACAGAGAGAGGAACTGGCAAAGAAGGAAATATTGTCGGGCAACATTCCACCGTTCCTCAGATCATTTACCGAAATCAGTACCTCGATCGTTACTGCTGACGGCAAAACGATAAAGGCCGTCTACTTTGTGCTGCCCGACTACCTGTCCATAGGCTCTCAGGAGGATTTCGCAAGAATTCCGCTCACGCCTATGACAGCCCAGCTCATCGCGGACAGTCTCCATTGTTTTCTTCCAACCAGAAAAATGGTTGACGACATTTATAGAGCAGCCACGGTGAAGCTGGCGCCGGTTCCGATGTACGCCATTCGCGACAGCGCGGTTACCATGTACCACCATAACCTGATTGTCGAAGGCCAGCGCAGGTTGCGGAAGGGGTTGATTGCCGGAATCAAGAAAGACGTAGTCATTACCGGAAAGATTCCGAGAGACTCCAGCCCCAATCGTGTAGCCATCTACGGTTGGCATAACTTGGATGGCAGGCCGATACAGCCATTATATACGGGCCACGTGGATTGGTACGTCGACTACAGTCACGGCATCCGTTTGGTTTATCGAACCATCTACGTGGATAGGAGGCCTGTGGATTACATCGATGTGCTGAAAGACGAGACGCTCAGGAAATTGTTGTGCGATGAAGATGACTGTGATTTTTACAGGTATCAGACTCCCATTTCGCAGAATTGATGATCAAGCGCCTGGTCTTGCTTGCGCCACTCCTTCTCGTAACAATCCTCGCTTGCCACAACATATCCGGCGGGCCGCCAATGCCGGACGGGGTGCGCTTCGTGTCGCGAACGGACTGGGGAGCACACGCTCCGGTATTGCCGATGATAGCGCACGTGCCGAATCGGTTCACGATCCATCATACCGCGACTCCCCAGAATCCCGCGCGAACGATCGAGGACAAGATGCGCGGTTTACAGGCATTCTCGCAGCGCGATGATTCGCTGGCCGATGGGAAGAAGAAGCCTGCGTGGGCGGATATTCCCTATCACTATTACGTCGCGGTCGATGGAGCAGTCGCCGAGGGTAGAGAATGGCGGTACGCCGGGGACACGAACACAGAGTACAATCCCGCGGGCCACCTCCTGGTTGTAGTCGAAGGAAACTTCGAGACCGATACGCTCACGTCGGCGCAGCGACGAACCTTGGACGCGCTCATCCCGGCGCTCGCGCATCATTTTCACATCGCAGATTCGATGTTGGCCGGACATCGCGACTTTGCGACTACGCGGTGTCCCGGAGAGAATTTGTACGCGGAGATTCCGCGTCTGCGCGACTTGATCGCAAACGCCAGGTAGCCGACGATCGAGCGCAATCCAGCGCTCCCGGATAGTCCCGCCGAATCAGATAGCTCTTAGAAAAAAGACCCCGGCATCGGCCGGGGTCTTTTGTTATTCCTAAAGTTGTAACTGCGTTCTTTACCTGTTAGCCGTGTTATCCAGGCAGGTCCGGTTCGTATTTCCACAAGCTGTTGCTGTTGGTGCAACAGTGATGTCACCGCGCGCAGTAACGGTATAGACCCTGCCCCCCACGAACGATATCTCCGTTCTCGTGATGACGTTCGCCGGGGCTCCAGGGTATCGGGTGATCAGATTATAGACGCCCTGAGGCAGAGTGGTGAACGCACCCGCTCCTTTGTATGCCACTGCAGCGCTTAGAGATCGCTCCACGCCCGTTGTGGAATCCCTGGCGTAGAGCTGCATTGGATTCGCGTTGGAGATCGCGTTGACGAATCTGACAGTCGCGACCGACAGATCCGTTGGTGGAACGACGGGATCCTCCACCACGAAAGCGTCCACGGTTTTCGTCGCCGTGCTGTAGATCCCACTCATATAGTACGAGTAGTACTTTCCGTCGGCGATTGTAGTCGGGACCGGCGCGATTGACAGGTCCTTGTCGGTCGTGGCCGCGATCTTTCCGGTCAGTGTGTATTGGCCGGGAGCTATTGCCGAATATGCTCCGCCCGCCCCGACACCGCCGTAGGCGACTCCCGTAGTAGCCTCCGTCCCGGTGGCGGAGACGACCGCCGTCATCTTGGTCTCATTGGCGTAAAAATTCACGCTTGGCGCAGTTACGCCAAAGTTGAAGAACCTGACGCGAGAAGTGGCGAGAGGCGCAAGTGCGAGCTCCTGGATCGCTTCCTTTCCGCACGACGAGAGCAGGCCGCCAAAGAGCAGCGCCGCTACAGATAGATATTTCTTCATGGTCCGGGTTACGGTTGAGTGATCCATAGGGGCTTCGTGTGGTAATCCACAGCAAGTGCGCCGACCGCCGACAGCCCTGCCTGGTTCCACACGTACTCCGAGTTGAATCTCGGCCTTATGCGCTGCACGAGTTTGCCGGAATTGTCAGGATACAAATTCAACGGAGGCGCGAACCCGCGGAATACCTGCGTTCCGCTGACCGGGTCAAGATCCGTGTAGTGATAGCGGCGCATGTCCATCCACAGCTCATTGTGTCCCCAGGCCCATTGCGCGATGTACTTCTGGGACATGATGTGCGACAGCGTCAGCACCGCAGGAGAAATTGCCGGAGACGTCATGAACGTCGTCTTCTCCGTTGCACTGATCTGGGTCGGAGTCTGGTTCTCGTCGAGATTCCGGGCGTTCACGAAATCGATGTGCGACGAGAGGGCTGCCTGATAGGCCGTTTGCGCTGTCCCCTGGTCTCCCATTCTCAGCGCTGCTTCCGCCTTGATGAACTGAAGCTGCGAATAGGTCATCAAGGGAATCCTTGACTTGTCGGAGAAGAGGTAACGGCTAGGCAGGCCGCCTCCCACTCCCTGTCTGACTGGATAGCCGAAGAAATTGTTGGGCCGGCTCAAGGAGTCGAGAGCGCCGAAGCCAACGACGTTCGGATCGAGGCCACGGTATGTCGTCGCACTTCCTGCCGTGGGCGACAACATCCGAGACATTCGCGGATCGACGACACCACCGAACTGGGTTCCATCCATCAGGCGGACAATGAATTGGGTCTGCCGGTAGTTCGAAATGTTGTCTCTGGTTGGTCCCCAGAAATTGCGGTCCTGGTTGTCGGGGCTGGTGCCGGGATATGGCATCAGCGCGTCGTCCGCGTTGCTCGCAAACGACTTGTCCACCTCGGCGATCACCTGAGCAGGTGCATACGAGGCTTTGTTTGAATAATGGTTCAGGCTGAGGGCCAGCATCCCGTGCGCCAGCTTCAGCCACTTTGTACGAACCCCGTTGTAAATGTGGTCTCCCTTCGCGAGATAACCTGCATCGACCGCTCCATCAGTTCTCTGCAGAAGCACGATCGCGCTATCGAGGAGTCGATGGATCTCCTGATACGCAAAGTCCTGCGTGTCGTAATCGAAGGTGGTTCTCGACGGGTCGATCGCTTCCTTGACGATGATCTCGCCGTGGAGATCGGTCAGGGCCTGCCAGCCCCACGCTTTCAGTATCAGTCCAACACCCAGCAGATCCCAACGCTGCTCGGCCTCGGCTTTCGTGTTCATGTCGACCAGGTTCTGACCCAGTGACCAGTATACATCTCGCCACTGCTGCCCACCGTTGTCGCTCGACGGATCATACCCCATCCGATCCCACGTACTCAGCGAGGTACCCGGCAACGTCCACTCCTGCGTGAACCGTCCAACGAACCGGCCATCATACTGGGGCGATGTCACCATCCAGTGCAGCATCGCCGGCAGGTACAGATTCGCCGTAACGCTCTGAGGACCGTTTGGGTTGGTGTTTACATCAAGAAAATTGTTACAGCCGTTCGACAGGGCCAGGAAGCCCGCGAGTAGTGCCACGTGTTTTTTCTTCATCATTAGAATCCCATCCTCATGCCGAAATTGATACCGCGAGGTATGGGGAAGTTGCCGAAGTCGATCCCCGCAGCTGACGACCCGCCCACCGCCGCGCTGTTACCGTTCACGATCGGGTCGAGGCCTTTGTAGTTCGTGATCAGAAACAGGTCCGTGCCCTTCACGAACACGCTGGCGTTCTGCGCACCCATGAATCCTCCGGGGAAAGCGTAACTCAACTGGATATCCCGGAGCCTGACCCAGTTGATGTTCTTCTCGATGAAGAGCTCTTCGCTCATGTTGGTGTAGTAGCCGGTCTGAACGGCCGGCACGATGACGATATTGTTGGCGGTCGGGGTCGCGGAATTCTCCTTCCCGTCCCTCAGAACGCCCTTGATTATCAGAGGGTCGTTCCTGTTCAGCGTTGACGTGGCGAGACCTCTCGCGGTGAGGTAGTGCTCCGTCGCATTGAACACGTCGCCACCTCTCCGGAAATCGAGCAAAAAGTCGAGAGAGATCCGGTTGTGCTTGAAGGTGTTGGTGAGGCCAACTGTGTACTTGGGCTGGCGATCATAACCCCCGTCGACGAAGGCCGCCGACCGGATCGGAAGACCTGTCGTCGGATCGATCAGCAGCTCGCCGGCTGTATTCCGAAGATAGAAAAGACCGGTCAGCGACATGGTGGATAGACCGGGCGCGGTACCATTCCGGACGTTGGCATAGAGCCAGGTGTCGGAGACGTACGATTCCGGCAGGCCGCGCGGCAGCGCCAATACTTTGCCTCTTGCCTGAGTCAGGTTTGCCTGAAAATCCCACGAGAAGTTGGACCTCAGTACTGGAGTCCCGCGAAGGGTGAGCTCCAGACCCGTGTTTCTCGTTTCAGCTCCATTCAGATTGAAGAGCACGTAGCCGGTCCCATAGCTGCCCCGGATGTCGTTTACGATCTGGTCCTGCGTCTGCTTGCGATACACGGTTACATCGAGGCCGAGTCGGTCGTTCAGGAAGCCCAGCTCGGTTCCGAACTCGTATGACCTCGCGAACTCAGGCTTCAGGTCGAGGTTCGGTCCCGTGAAGCCAAATCCATATCCGCCAAACGAAGTCGTCTTGTATTCGAGAGAAGGCCGGTAAGCATAGGGCCGCGCATCCTTGCCGACTGCGGCATAGGCAGCTCTCAGCTTGCCGGTCATATGCTGGCCGATGCCCGGAAACGCGTCGGAGAAGATGAAGCTCGACGATATGCCGGGATAGAAGAACGAGTTTCGCCCGCTCGGGATCGTCGACGTCCAGTCGTTCCTTCCCGTCACCGTGATATACAGGTAATCGTTGAAATCGACGACCGCCTGCCCGAATGCGCCGATAAGCCGACGCTGTTCGAGGGTCGTTCGCCCCGATCTGAGGTTCGTGTTGTTGATCGAAACGAAGTTGGGATCGAGGAAATCCCTGCCCACCGCTGCGTCTGTCGTCGCCCTCGAGTCGGAGATCGCGTTGCCCAGCAGTCCGCTGACGGAGATCCGGCTGGTAAGAGCACGGCTGTTGAAGTTCAGCAGCGTCTGCACATTCAGGTTGCGTTGAATGAGGTCTGCCAGGTCGAGGACGCCGTTGAGCGACGCGCCTGCTGCGCTCTCCGGATTACGCACGATGAGGTTCTGGTTCGTGTAGGAATCCGTACCGATGTTGGTCTTGAGATTACCCCACGAAAATGGCGTAAGCGTGATACCTACGTTCGTCAGAATGCGGTTGTTCTTGGAATTGATCTTGTTCTTGTCGACGTTGAAGAAAGGGTTGTCGACCTCGCTCGACGCAGCAAGCTGGGTCAGCCTGCGACGCACCCCGGCAGGCGTGAGGTAGTCCTGCGCATTGTCGGTCTGCGGCCAGAGGAGCAAACCGATGAGCGGACCGATGTCGCCTTTGTACACCTGATCGTTGTTCGCATAGGTATATGCCATCGACAGATCGGTGTTCAGCCAGGAAGTGATCTGTGCCTGGGAAGCTCCAGTGAGGTTGGTGCGGCCGTAATTCGAATTCCGGACGACGCCCCCCTGTCGGTCCATTGAGCTGGCGAGCCGGTAGTTGATTCTGCCGTCGGACGTCGCGCCACTGAACGACAAGTTGTGTGTCTGAGCCGATCCCGTTTTGAGGAAATTGCCGATGTTGTCGTAGAAAACCGTTCCGGCTGGATACGGATTGCCGAAATACGTGAACGACGCGGTGGAGTTTCCCTGTGCTGCAGTCGTCTGACCAAACGTGCGCTGCAGGTCGGGCTTGGCTCTCGTGCTTTCGATCCTGAAGCTATTGCTGTATTGAAAGCCCCCGCCAGCCTTGCCGCGCTTGGTCGTGATGACAATCGCGCCGTTCGCAGCATCGATTCCGTAAAGGGCGGCAGCTTCAGGTCCTTTCAGCACTGTGAGACTTTCGATGTCGTCGGGATTGAGGTCCGCAGCACGGTTGGTGAAATCGATGCCTCTGTTACTGAACGCACTCGCCGAGCCGGGAGCATCAGAAGCGAGCACCCCTGTATTGAGGGTGCGGTTGTCCATCGGAAGACCATCGATGATCATCAGCGGCTGATTGCTGCTGCTGATGGAGCTGATTCCTCTGATGGTGATCGACGACGACGCGCCCGGCACGCCCGACGTGCTCGTCACGTCGACGCCGGCGATGCGTCCCTGCAGCGCATTTACGAAGTTCTCTCGTTGCGCCTCGGCTATATCGGCGCCCCGAACGGTTTGCTGAGCAGTTCCCAGAGCCCTTTGTTGGGTGGTCTGCCCCAAAGCCGTAACCACGACTTCATTAAGAGTGGTCGCAACCCGACCTAGCGCAACGTCCTGGTTGGCGGCTCCTACTGCCGGGACCGTCACTGCGATGCGCTGCGGTGCGTAGCCCACTCGGCGCGTGATCAAGGCCCGCGATCCTGGCGGAACCCCGGTAATCGTGTACGTACCATCGGCGTCGGTCTGCGCGCCAACCGTAGTTCCTTCGACGCGTATCTGCACGCCCACGAGCGGTGCACCTGTTGCGGCATCGCTAATGCGCCCGTGAATGATGCCGGTGCCCTGCGCGACAGCGAGTGCGGGACACGCCAGCAAGGCGAGTGCGAGAAGACTCAGAACCCGACGCAACGGCATGGTGCCTCCAATAAATCGATTGTAGATGGCGATGCTGGGTGAAGCGAGTACCCGAAATCACAACTTTCTGCGGGAACCTGGAGTCCACGCAGCGCTCGGCGACCTATCTTATTCGGCTGTCAGGAAGCTGTCAAACCCTTTTTTGGTCTTTTTGGTGAATTCGGGCAAAGGCGAGTCGGAGAAGCATCGTCTGTGGTGGAAATGGGGGAAAAGTCAGAGGGCCGCCTGATGGCGGCCCTCTGATTTTCCTGCCTGAGGAACACTAGAAGTTCGGGTTATTCAACTTTTCGACGTCAGGCACCGGGAAGCAGCGCTCCGTTCCATATGTCCCGCCCTTGGGCGTAGAGATCTCATACTGGAGCCCGGGCGCCGGATCCAGCGGAAGATTCAGACGTCTGACATCAAACAGGTGCTGGCCTTCGAGAAACAGCTCACGACGACGAGCCTCAGTCACTTCGGCGGCGATCGCCGCGGGATTCGTGCTTTGAAATGCTGGGAGGCCAGCCGCTGCTCGCAGATTGTTGATGATGTTCACAGCGGTCTGTCCCTGTTGGACTTCGGCGATAATCAGCTGCGCTTCCTTGTAGCTCGCGATCGGGATCGGAGTGGCCGTCGTGGCGTACTTCGTCTGAAGGTACATCGGCGTCTTATTGTCATTCCCGTTCTCTCCCTTGGGCACGACCGCGACTCGCGTGTCCGGGACCGCCGTGCCGCTCGCGTTGGTTACGGTGAGATTGCGATACGAAGGAGCCACCGAAACCTGATTTCCCGAATTCAAGGCCACGACCCGGTTTTGTCTGTTGAATGGATCGGTCTCGGCCGCTGCGTACATTACGAAGCCCGCCGGCACGAGTGCGGCATCAGCCGCCGCGCCCGCTTTGTTGCCTTCGCCAAGCCGAGCCCGCGCACGACCTACACGAGCCATGTTCAAAATCTGCGTGTTACCCGCGGTCTGTGCGGCGGTCATCGCGGTGCCGAACATTGTTTCAGCTGACGCGAGCACGTCCGCGGTCGTCATCTTCGGACTGAGGTTGATGGCGGCTTCGCAGAAACCCTCACCCAGCACAATCCGGCTGTACCCCGCGTAAGCGGAGGCGCGCGCGATCAGATCCTGCCGGTTCGCAACCTGGGCGTCCGTCCAGCTTTGGAGCAGCTCGAGTCCTCTGTCCGCCGTCCCGCGGGCGACCTGGATCGGCGTGTATATGCCGCGATCAGTGCAATCGTTGGACGCGTATTTGGTATCTCCCGATGGATCGGTGTCGCGGCGGTCAAATGGCCAATTTGAAGCTGTGGGTGTTGCATCCATGAATTCGCCGCTCATCAACCCGCCGCCGACGATGTAACTGTTCAGAGCGCATTCGAAGTTTCCGATTGCGCTGTTCACGATGAGGCCGGCATTTGCCGGAACCTCCAACAAGGAGGTTTCGACCTTGTCGGGCGCTACGGCGTTCAGTCCCTTGTCCAGGACATTGCAGCCGAGAACAGGAGTCGACAGCGCGATAACGGTTAGCCATTGGCCTGCGACGCTGACCAACCTGGAGGAATTCCTCGCGATGCGAGACAAGTTCATGTACGGTCTCCGAATTCTTTCGGTGGGTCGTTCGTGAATTGAGTATCGCATTAGAACACCAGCCGCAGCGTTGCCAGGTAAGTGCGCAGTTGCGGCGTCACGTCCTGCTCCCATTGGCCGAATCCGCGTTGGCCCCCCTGGAAACCGCCTTCAGGGTCGAGCCCTTTGTAGCCCGTCCAGGTGTGCAGGTTGCGGCCTGAAACGCTGATCGTTGCTCTGCTTGCCCCAACCCGGGTAGCGAATTGACCAGGCAGAGTGTAGCTGAGCGAAATTTCACGAAGCTTCGTGAAGCTGGCGTCGTTCAGGACATCGTTATACAGGGTGCTGCTCGTCACCGCGCCAACGATTATCGGTGAGAATTCCTTCGGAAAATAATTCTCGCGGCATTCAGCGAAGAGGTGACAACGTACGCGTCGATTGGCATCGAGTTTCTTGAACCCGCGCTTGAAGTCGACCATGGTGTAGACGTTGAAGTTCGAGAAAAAGCTGAGCGTCGACGTGAATGAGCCCTCGGAGGTCGGCGTTGAGCTCCCGTAGAAAACCGCCGGTGCATTCGCGCATAGCACCGCGGCTCCGCCCGCTGCGCCTGGGTCGCAGAAGACAGCCGTCGCATCGCCTGTGGTTGGATCGATCGTAACGTCGACCACTCTTTTTGCCCACCAGGCACCGACCGGATAGCCAACCGCGTGTCTGATGAGGGATCCCGGACTAATGAAAGCCGCCCCGCCCAGATCGACGACCTTGGTGTGATTCGTTCCGACGCTGAACGTCATATCCCAAGTGGTTCGCTCATTTGTAAACGCCGTCGCCCGAAGCATTACTTCGTCGCCGTGTTTGGTTAGTTTGCCGGCGTTCACTAGCTGGGTGCCTGGATATCCGCTGGAAGGTGCGACAGGCTTTTCCACTATCGCATTCCGGGTTCCCCCACTGAAATGGGTGTATTCGATTCCGGCTCGGTCATTCAAGAACCCGGCGTCGAAGCCGAATTCCGTCTCATAACCGCGCTCGGGGCCAAGATCAGGGTTCCCGCGCGAAGCCGGCGTAACCGCCGCCGACCCTCCGGGACCCGTGACGGCCGTGAAGAAAGGAACTGCCGAGTATGGAAGCGGTGCCTGCCCGGTCTGCCCGTAGGCCGAGCGGAGCTTCAACGTATTCACAAACGGGACTCTGTAGAACGGTTCTTCGCTGACAACCCATGACGCGCTAAACTTCGGGTAATACACGCGCTTGAAATTCGTACCGAAGGAGCTGTTGTTGTCCGATCTCAGACCGGCTGTCAGGAAAAGTCGGTCGCGAAACCCGAGCTGCTCCTGCGCATAAACGCCGACGGTGTTGTTTTGCACAACCGTCTCCGATCCGGTCCTGTTCTGTGTGGTCGACGACAGAGACGTGAGTCCGGGAGCCGGAAAAACCTTGCCGAATCCGCTGATGTATTTCGTATGCCGGCGGATGAAGTCCGCTCCGAACGACGTGCTAGTGGAGAGTTCCCTGACGCCGGCCTTGATCGTCCCGCCATACGTCAAGGTGGAGAGTGAGTTGTTTCGGGAGGCGACGTCCTTGAAGCCCGAATCGGCATCTGCTCCAAAGAAGTAAATGAGCTGCGGATCTGTCTGCTTCGGTGATAGCGCCTCGCTGTCCTCTACGCCTTGGTCCGTCCCGAGAGTAACATGCTGTGAGAACCAGCCGACGGGATTGTGGGTGATCTGCACACTTCCCGTGAACCGGTTTATAACCTGAGTGAAGAAGTACTGCTGATAGTACGCCGAGGGTAACCCGCTCAGAAAGCCGTTGTTCGGGAGCGCGACACCGTTAGCATCGTGAAGGTTCTCCGGCGTGGCGAAGTAGCTAGTCCACGTGGTCCCACCGCATCCTGCCTCGCAGGCGAGCCGCGTATCTCCGCTCACATACCCAAGGTTGGTTTGTATCTCAAAGCGATCGTTGGGGAACATCACCAGATTCGCTCGGCCCCCATACATCTTTTGCTTGTTGTCCGGTGTGACCCCACCGTCGCGCTTGAAGTTCCCACTGACGCGATACCGAACTTGCGGCGTCCCGCCACCATATCCCAGATCATAGCTATCGCTGTGACCGTTTTTGAAAATGGGATGCCCAGCGTCACTCTCGCGCTGCGCAATGTTGAGCGAAGTGACCTGTTTCGTGACGGGATCAATTCCGTAATTCGTCCAGAGACGACTCGCCTGATCGGCGAATTGACTGACCCCCTGCCTGGTCGTCAGATCCCACGTTGGTTTTCCCTGCGCGCCCTTCTTCGTGATGATCTGGATGACGCCGTTCGCCGCCTCCGTACCGTACAGAGTCGCGGCCGCCGGACCTTTGACGATCTCGATGCTCTCGATGTCATCGGGATTCATGTCGTTCCAGCGCGTGGTCGTGTTCGCTCCGAAATCCTGGTTCGTGATGTTGTCGGGCCCCGTACTTTGGGAGTTATCGATACGAACGCCATCCACATAAATGAGTGGCTGGTTTGACAGCGCAAAGCTCGAAACTCCGCGAATTCGCACCGTCGCGCCCGCTCCGATGACTCCAGAGTTCTGCAGAATCGTGACGCCAGTCGCGCGTCCGTTGAGAAGATTCTGCACATTGTTGATTGGCGCTTTTGCGGTTATCGCCGAGGCGTCGATCTGTGCGATGTCCACGCCGAGCGTGCGCTTGTTGGTGCTGCCCGGCTGTCCCGTGACAACAACTGCGTCAAGGTTGATGCTCGCCGGTTCCATGCTGATACGAGTTTCACTTCCAACCGTGGCCGTCGCAGTGGCCATCTTGTAGCCGAGGCGTCGAATGTCGAGGACCGCGCTCGAGCCACTGACGCCGCTGATTCGGAACCGGCCTTCGGCATCAGTCTGCGATCCGAACTGCGTGCCCCGCACCGTCACCTGCGCGTTTTGCAGCGGAGCGCCACTGTGGTCGAGCACCAAACCCGAGATCGTTCCAGTTTGCGCCAGTGCTTTGCGGGCCGGCAACATTAACAGTGGAGTCAGCACCAGCAGAGTCGCGAGAAATCTCAGGAATGATCCTCGGCTGCGAGTCGCGTGACGTTGCAAGCCTCTGAAAAAACAAGACTGTCGGTCCATACTCAAACTCCTCGTCGAGAGTGAAACAGGGGCAAATCGCCCCGTGAGCAAGGCGGGAGGAAAAACGTATGTCTGAGCACTTGTAACGGCAAGAAGAAAAACCCCGGAAATTTTTCCGAGGGTCGCGAACTACGCATTGAGAAAAAAAGGGCATGCGCTAAGGGCTTTGATCCTCCTACTGTCGAGTTGCTATCGCGATGACCCCGCCCATGTTTCCCGTCCCGAATTTCGTGGTCGCTTCCCATGAGCGGTAAAGACGGATCGAGGAAACCTGCGACGCCGGGAGATTGCGGAGACTCCCAATCGATCCGTACTGCTGCCCGTCGACGTAGACGGTGGGGTAGGGCTGTGACTTCGATCTGTCGAAGCTGGTCTCGCCGCGATAACTGAGAAAATTCGGGCGCAGCTTCTGAATCACCTCGTATGCCGTCGGCGCCCGCGAAGCCTCGACCTCTTCCTCGGTAATCAGCTGCGGGTCCGAGATCTGGCTCGGACCCGGGTGCGCGGGCGTACACGCGAACAACATCAATGGTAGGACTGCAACACACAAACGCCCGCCGATCATAACTACCTCTTCAGCTCAGGGAGTTTTTGCCCCCACCGGCGCCGCCTTTGGCGCGGCTTTGCCAGTCCCGAAATCGACCACTGGAGGTGCTTCTGTTCCCGCCGCCGCCTCGAAATAGGTGCGCGGCTTCGCGCCAGTCACCTTTGCCGTGAGCACCTGGGGAAAAGTTCGGATGTAGCTGTTGTAGCTCTGCACCGCCTGGTTGTAATCGTTGCGCGATGTGGCAATGCGATTCTCAGTCCCGGTCAGTTCGTCCTGCAACCGGAGAAATCCCTGATCCGCCTTGAGCTGAGGATAGGCCTCCGAAATAGCCAGCAATCTTCCGAGCGCGCCCGTGAGCTGATTGTTGGCCGTAGCCATCTGGCCCGGATCACCGGTCTGAATCGCACCCGCTAATCCAGCCCTCGCGTTCGCGACCTGGGTGAAAACCGCTTCCTCATGCTGCGCGTACCCTTTCACCGTGTTCACCAGGTTCGGGACGAGATCGGCGCGGCGCTGCAGCTGCACCGAGATCTGCTGCTTCGCCTGCTGCGCGTTCTCGTCGTACTGCTGTATCTGATTGTATCCGCAGCCGCCTACCGTTAACAGCAACGGCGCGAGGGCCAGCACGAATCCATTTTTCATTTAGCTCAGTCCTCAGATGTTGATGAGTGGCTACCACAACGTGTGGCCGAAGCACATTGTAATCTACCCCCGAAATTCGTCCAGATAAGCCACCAGCCGCTCCATGGCCGCCAGGTACTCCTCGAGAATCGACGAGGCGCGGTCTCTCGAAAGCTTCTCGTTGCCCCGCATGTGGCGAATCACCCTGATGAACGGCTCGGAAGAAAGGCCGGCACGCTCCGCCACGCTCAGCGTGAGCGCTTCGTAATCCTGAGACGGCACCTGACCGTGCAATCTGACGATGCCGCGGAAAATCACCATCATCGTGCTGAGACTCTTCTCCAGTATCTCGAGCTGTAGCGCGGAATCTCCTCCCGCACCCATGATTGCCTGCCGAAGCTGCAGCAGCTTTCCCATCGTCTGGTGCTCGACCTGAAGCCGCAGGTCGGCAGGGTTCACGCGCAGGCCGTCGACGGGCAGTGTTCCGAAAAGAACCCGGTGCCGCTCTAGAATGTCCGCATACTCCATCGGGAAAATGTCCGCGGACGACCGCCACTCCCTCGTCGTAAATGTCATCGGCGGAGGATTTCCATCCTCTGCCCACGCCCTCGAGACCGCCGCCACCGCCCGAAGGCGCTCGAGCGGGAGCGCATCCACAATCACCAGCACGTTGTAATCGGACTTGTTCGCCCTGTGCTCCCCCGCCACCGCGGATCCGAAGAGGACCACCGAGCGCAACGCGTCAGCATACGCGAGCTGAAGCTGTCTGACCAATTCATCGAGTTTCATCATACTCCGAATCCTTTCTCAACGGAGGCGTGTTCACGCCTGTTTCGTAATTCAGTCATCTCGGTTTTCCCTACCAGCTCGAGCCACCACCTCCGCCTCCGAATCCGCCACCACCCCCAAATCCACCGAACCCGCCTCCACCTCCTCCACCACCCCACCCACCGCCGCCGCCCCAACCACCACGCCCGCCCCCACCGAAGCCTCCGGTCGGGATGATGATCGGGAGACAGCCACCTCCACCGCATCCTCCCCTTCCCCGCCGCCGCAAATTGCTCAGCAGAAAGAGCACGACGAGGAAGATGATGAAGATCGCGAATGGAGGAATGCCGCCACCGCTGCTCGCGGGATAGTTGTCCCGACTTTGCAGCACGGCTGGCGCGGAGAACGTAGTGTCGAGCGAAAAGTTGAATTCGGTGGCAAACCGCTGGGCTGTCCGGAGCGTCACCAGCTCCAGCCCGGCACTGTAATCCCCCGCCGCGAACGCCGGCGTTGCCTCTCGGCAGATGTCACCGGCGTCCGCGTCCGTTATGAATCCTTCGGCGCCACGACCCGTCGCGATGAAGCAATAACCTCGTCCGTCCTTGCTCGTTTCCTTCGGGACGAGAAGAATCACCGCGCCCGCATTCCGTGTCGGATCGCCGGGATTGCCGATCTTGCCGACCTTCCACTGACGGCCGATCTGCAGCGCCACTTCCTGGACATCACGCGTCCCTATATCCGGAAGCGTCACGATCGTCATCTCGCCCCGCGATTTTGCCCGTACATCCTGGGCGATGCGCTCCATCCTCTGCGCCGCGCCTGGCGTGATGACGTGGGCGAAGTCGTTTACCAGTCCCGTCGGCGGCGGGATCTGGATGCCCTGCTGGAGAAGCACGAGCGCTGCAGCCAGACGCATAGCGGTCAGCTTGGCAGTAAATGGAAAATCCAACAGCAATACGTTCAGGATTTGCTCTCCCTTGATTTCATGGTTCGAGAGGAGGTCTATTTAGCAGATGATTCCACCTCAAGTCAATCGCGTCGGTGCATGCGCCATTGTCGCGCTGACTCTTGCGTGCGCTCCTGCGAACAGCAGCAAACAGGGAGCCGAAAGCACCGCAACCACGCGCAAGGACCCAAGCGTCGTTGCAACCGCGGCCTTTCCACCCGACTCGGAAGGTGTCAGGGCCGACCTCGCGCGCATTCAGGGCGATCCCAACGCGCCTGTATGGGTCATCGAGGTAAGCGATTTCCAGTGCCCCTTCTGCAAGCAATGGCACGACGAAACCTACAAGACTCTTCGCGACGAATTCGTGCGCACCGGCAAAGTGCGCCTCGCGTACGTGAATTTCCCCCTCGCGCAGCACCAGTACGCGTGGCCCGCGGCCGAATCGGCGATGTGTGCCGGGGCCCAGGGAAAATTCTGGGAGATGCACGATGCGCTCTTCAACACGCAGGCAAAGTGGGAAGCGCTGCCGGCGCCGGCGGCCTTCTTCGACTCCCTCGCCACGGCGCAGGGTCTGAATGTCGGTCGGTGGCGGAGCTGCGTTCAATCCGGAAAAATGAAGTCATGGATCCAGGCCGACCATGACCGGGCCCAGACTGCCGGAGCTGGCTCTACGCCGAGCTTCATCATCGGTGACAAGATTCTCGTGGGGGCGCAACCGATCCAGGAGCTCCGCCGCGCCATCGACTCCGCGCTGATCAAGAGCAAGAAGACAAATCCCTAGCTGCGCCCGAAAGGCCACTCGACCGTGAATTCGCTGCTGCGAATTCCTTACGCCTTGGCGGGACAGCTCGCGCACTCGCTGGTTCGCGTCGTTCCCGCTGGCGGATCAAAGTTTCGCCGCGGATTGGGCGCCCGACGGGGAATAGTAGAGCGCTATGAGCGGTGGTCGTCATCCTCACGCGATACGTCCCGGGCACTCGTCTGGTTTCACGCCCCGTCGGTAGGTGAAGGTCTTCAGGCGGTACCAGTCATCGAGCTCGTGCGCAAACGCAGGCCCGACGTGCAGATCGCCTACACCTTCTATTCTCCGAGCGCCGAGAGGTTCGCGGCGTCGCTCGACGTGGATTTTGCGGACTACCTCCCGTTCGACACATTCGCCGACGCCGAGGCGATCATCGCGGCCCTCCGGCCCGACGCGCTCGTGTTCAGCAAGCTCGATATCTGGCCCGCGCTCACCGAGAAGGCTGCGTCCGCGGAGATACCCGTCGGAGTCATCAGCGCAACTCTCGCTGAAACCTCCGGCCGGCGAAGCCTTTTGGCCCGAGCGTTTCTGGCCGATGCATATAAGGCGATCGACCGCATCGGGGCCATCGACGCAAAGGACGCCGAGCATTTCCGCGAAGCCGGTGTGAGGCCGGAAAGCGTCACGGTCACTGGCGATACTCGATACGATCAAGTGTCGGCTCGAGCGAAGCAGCCTCCTTCGCCTCTCGTTCAATCAATGCGCTCGTCGCGTCCGACACTCGTCGCCGGCTCGACCTGGCCGGCTGACGAGGTGCATCTGCTGAGTGCATGGAACAAGGTCCGCGACAAGATTCCCGACGCCCGGCTTGTCATTGCTCCTCACGAGTTGACGCCGGGTGATATCGCATCCGTCGAAGGCTGGGCTCGCCGCAGGAAACTGCGGCTCGCGCGCATCGACGCCCGAGAGGCTCGGGAGGCGGACGTCGTGGTCGTAGATCGGTTTGGAATTCTCGGCGATCTCTACGCGCTGGCCGACGTTGCTTACGTTGGTGGCGGTTTCCACTCGGCGGGCTTGCACTCCGTGCTGGAGCCGGCGGCGTTCGGCGCACCGGTTTTGTTCGGTCCCCGCAATGACAAGAGTCGGGATGCGGCGAAATTGATCGAATCCGGGGGCGGTGCTGTCGTCACCGGGGATACGGACCTGTCAATCAGATTGAACGATTGGCTCGGATCCTTGCCGGCGCGCGACGCCGCCGGAGAAGCAGCGCGTTCGATGGTCGAGAGCGGCATCGGTGCCGCAGAGCGCTCGTTCGCGCTCGTCAGCGCCTTACTGGATCGCTGAGCGCCGGCGCCGGGTGGATCGGCGGCCGATAACCCACCGCATTCGCACTCGGCTTGTGCACGAAAAACCCCTGCACGAGAT